>JARFUL010000055.1 GCA_029289015.1 Syntrophobacteria bacterium
CCATAGACCCGCTCGCGGGCTCCTACTACGTGGAGTCCCTCACCAACGAGCTCGAGGCCGAGATAGACGACTACATAGAGAAGATCGACGCGATGGGGGGCACGCTGAAGGCCATAGAGGAGGGCTACATCCAGAAAGAGATCCAGAACTCCGCGTACAGGTTCCAAAAGGAGATCGAGTCCGGAGACAGGGCCTACGTGGGCATAAACAAGTACGTGATGAAGGAGGAGCTGGCCCTCAACCTGCTGAAGGTGGACCCCGAGCAGGGGAGGATCGAGGCTGAGAAGCTAGCAAAGCTCCGGGCCGAAAGGGTCAAGGGAGCGTGCGCCAGAGCGCTCGATGAGCTGAAGCGAGCCACCGAAGCGGGGGAGAACGTGATGCCCTACGTCTTGGACGCGACCAAGGCCAGGGCCACGGTGGGGGAGATCTGCGACGTGTGGCGGGACATCTACGGCGAGTTCAAGCCGAAGGAGCACCTGTAGGGGCTTGGTTTGTTTGCCGACACCGGCCGGCTTCGGGCCGGCTGTGAGCAGAGGGGTTTTGAATGAGTGCGAACAGAAGGATTAAGGTTCTAATGGTGAAGCCCGGCCTCGACGGCCACGACCGGGGCGCGAAGCTCCTGGCCAGGGTGCTCTCCGAGGCGGGGATGGAGGTGATCTACACGGGGCTCAGGCAGACCCCGGAGATGGTGGTCCAGGCCGCGCTCCAGGAAGACGTGGACGTGGTGGGCATCTCATCCCTGTCGGGGGTGCACAACACCTTCTTCCCCAAGGTGGTGAAGATGCTGGAAGATAAGGGGCTAAAGGACGTCCTCGTGGTGGGCGGCGGCATCATCCCGGAGGAGGACATACCATTCCTCAAGGAGAACGGCGTCGCGGAGGTCTTCGGCCCCGGGACCCCCACCGAGGAGATCGTGGCCTACATCACGGGCAAGGTGAAGCTCAACTAGGCTGCCCTTTATGACTAAAGAGGGCAATTAACGTCCCGGCAGCAAGCTGCATATTATCAATAGTCATCCCCGACTTGATCGGGGATCCAGTTATGCTTTTTTCTGGATTCCCGCTCCCCGCTTTCGCGAGGACAGGTTCCGCGGGAATGACAAAAGAAAAATATCTTTAGATGAGTATATCTTATGGATTAATTATTCACTTAATTAAACGAGGTTTTATTAATGAGTGAAGAATACTTGAACTTTATTGATGTTCTGGGCACATGGGCTCTGGTTCTAACCACCTTACTTCTTGTATGTGCCACTATCTATCTCGCAATAAAGGCTTCTGAACAAAGTAAATCAATTGGTAAGTTGGCTAGAGAAGTGAAATCCATCGCAGGTTCCGTTGGGTCTTTATACAGTGGGCTTATAGAAGTTGCCAAAGAATTAGATGGTGTTAAGGGCATGATTAATAACTTAAACGACACATTACATCGCAAACAGTTAGGATAAGCCCTTTTTATTTAAGACGTTTTTAAGATATTAATGAATGAAACGTAAAGACATGGACCTTGTAAAAGAGCTTCTCGCCGGCTCTGTTCGGGCCTTGAGCCGGCTCATAACACTGGTGGAGAACGGCGCGCCCGACGCGGCCCGCCACCTCATAGAGCTCTACCCCCGCACCGGCCGGGCGCATGTGGTGGGCATAACCGGCTCCTCGGGCACCGGCAAGTCCACCCTCACCGACAAGATAACCGGGGTGCTGAGGGACCGGGGCCTCACCGTGGGCATCATCGCGGTGGACCCCTCCAGCCCCTTCACCGGGGGCGCGATCCTCGGGGACAGGATACGCATGGGTTCCGTGGCCCTCGATCCTGGGGTGTTCATCAGGTCCATGGCCACCCGGGGCCACCTGGGCGGTCTGGCCGGCGCGACGAGCGACGCGGTGAAGATCCTGGACGCGTTCGGAAAAGACATAATTATTGTGGAGACCATCGGGGTGGGCCAGGACGAGGTGGAGGTGGTGAAAGCCGCGGACACGGTGCTCTTGGTCCTGGTCCCGGGGCTCGGGGACGGGATCCAGTCCATGAAGGCCGGGGTCATGGAGATCGGCCACATCTACGTGGTGAACAAGTGCGACCGCCAGGGCGCGGACCAGCTCGTGCGCGAGGTCTCGGCCCGGCTGGAGCAGGACCAGAGGCTCAAGGAGTCGCGCTGGGAGCCGCCCGTGGTGAGGACCGTGGCCTCAATGGGCCAGGGCTCGGGCGAACTGGTGGACGCGCTGATGAAGCACCGCGCGTTCATGGAGGAGACCGGGGCCCTCGAAGAGCTGAGGAAAAAGCGGGCCGAGGAGGAGACGCTCTTCATCGTGGAGCGGGAGATCTTCGGCCTGGTGAAGAAGAGGCTCTCTTTGGACCAAGACTCCGCGAAGATATTAAAAAGGGTGTCCGAGCACGAGCTGGACCCCTACACCGCCGCGAAGAAGATACTCGAGCACACGCTGAAGGATAACGGCCCCTGACGGGCCGGGCTAGATGCTCGCCCTGAGAAGGCTCACCCCCGCAAACCCCAGCACGCAAAGGGCCATGAGCCTCAGGAGGTTGCCTCCGATAAAGAGAATGTTGTCCGACACCCCCTTGAGGAAGAAGCTCATGTAGTCCGCGGCAAAGAGAAGCACCACAGCCATGAGCACCATGTTTATCATGTTGCCCACGTGGCCCCCGCCGTACTCCCTCCTGGCCTGGTCGTAGATGACCAGCACGTTGAGGTAGATAATGAGAAGAAAGAGGTGAGCAACGGTCATTGAGTCTAGGGTGACGGACATCTTGGCCCCCTCTCCTAGCGGTTATCGGGATACGCGGCCCGGGGGGCTTCGAAGAGGCTGGGTCTATTTATTGAACAGTCGCGGCCCGCTCCACCAGGACCTCGTCCCTGCCTGCCAGCTCCTCAAGGTAGACGTTCACCGACTCGCTCAGGGTGGTCTCCACCTCCCGGCCCACGTAGTTGGCCGAGATGGGAAGCTCCCGGTGGTTGCGGTCCACCAGGACCGCCGTCTCCAGCCTCATGGGGCGGCCGAAGTCCATGATCGCGTCCATCGCGGCCCTGGTGGTGCGGCCGGTGAAGATCACGTCGTCCACCAGGATCACCACCCGGTCCTCGATGGAAAAGTCGAGCACAGTGGGCTTTACTATTGGCTGGGTGCTGAGCCTGGTCCAATCGTCCCTGTACAGGGTTATGTCCAGGACGCCGCAGGGGACCTCCACGCCGGTGATGCCTTTTATCTTGTCCCGGATCCTCTGGGCGAGAGGCACCCCGCCGGTGTGGATTCCCACCAGCACCAGATCATTGACGGAATTGTTGCTTATTATTCCCTCGGTAATGAGAGATAACGCGCTCTCCATCTGATCAGCCGTGAGCACAACCTTCGGATACTCAGCCATGGTTCACCTCTGGGTTTTTCTCCCCTCCCATAAAACCAAAAACCGCCGTCCAAAGCGGCAGTTTTGGATAGTCTAAGATATTTACCTTATCTACGATGCGTTGCCGTTGTCAAGGGAAAAGTGTGTGCCCGGGCAAAATCAGCATTGAAAACAAGCGGTTGTCATGGAAGATAAAATGGGACACCTCTTAGCCCCAGCGCGATGTTCCCCCCTATTATCCCGGTCCGCATTACGCCCCCCAAATCGCAAACACGGGCAAAAAGTGTCTAATCAGCCCGCGTCAGCCTGGGAGACCGCGTCGAAGACGATCTTGTATGCGGTGGTGTCCATATTCCGCCCCCCCAAGAGCCCCTTGATGATGCGGATGACACCCTTTTCCACGTCCTCCTCGGTGTGGAGGATGCGCATTATCTTCTTGGCCTCGTGGAAGGGGGGCTTGCCCTTTTCCCGCTCGCTCTTTATCAGGAAGTAGAGCGCGGCCGCGGTGAGGGGGCCTTTGGGGGTTATCCGGGCCTCCCTGGACGCGTCCGCGGCCAACTGCGCGGCCCTCTGTGCGTTGCGGTATGCCTTAGGGTCTTTCCTGAGGTGAAACTCCACGGACTCAAGGAGCCTCTTCTTGTAGAGCTGGGCCCGGTCCATGTTCTTTACCAGATCCGGCACGCACTTGTCCGCATACTTGCACCACTCCGCGCACCCGAGATCCAGCTTTGGGTTGTAGAACTGGTGGTCGCACTCGGGACACCTGCGTCTTGCGTCGTCCTTCCAGAACTCCACCTTGGAGCCGCACTCGGGACAGCTCAGGTCATAAATGTCCGTGGGCTTCCAGAACATGGTGTTCTGCCCCGGACATCTGAATCCATCGCCCTCAGCCATCTGGTCCACCCCTTTTCCTTGGTCAACCCTAGTCTATCACGTGCCTCTTTACTGTAAAGATAACTCCTGTGGGGACCATGCGCATTGACTTAGGTCAAGACTCCCCGGCCGGCCGAAAAAAACCGCGCTCCAAGGCCCGCTACCTGGCCTTTTTGTAAAGGGGCGACATCATTCGTAGCCTCTCGATCGCGGGGGGCATCACCTCGAGCACCTTTTCAACGTGCCGAGCGGTGTTCTCCCTCCCCAGGGTGAAGACCACCGACCCCTGCGCGTGCGCGTGGTCGAGCCCTATCGCGCGCAGCACGTGGGATATCTTGAGGTCCTTCGCGGTGCAAGAAGAGCCCGAGGCCGCGACCAACCCCTCCATTATGAGGGAGATGAGCATGGCTTCGCCCTCCACGTAGGAGACCACGAAGCTCGCGTGGCCCGGAATCCTCTGGGACGGGTGGCCGGTGAGCCCGGTCTCGGGGATCTGGGACAGTATGCCGTCTATGAGGCCTTGGGTAAGCCCCTTGAGCCTTTCGGCCTCGCCTGGGATCGCGCGGGTAGCGAGCTCTGCGGCTTTGCCCATCCCCACCACGGCCGCGACGTTCTCCGTACCTGCCCTGAGCCCCCGCTCCTGGATGCCGCCGCTCAGAAGGGGCGCGATGGAGACCCCCCGCTTCACGTAGAGGCAGCCCGCGCCCAAAGGGCCGTAGAGCGGATTGGACGCTAGGGAGTAGAGGTCCACGCCGAGGTCCGCGACGTCTAC
>JARFUL010000056.1 GCA_029289015.1 Syntrophobacteria bacterium
TGAATATTATTTTGTAATTTATCAATCCACTTTCCCCATTTATCTAATAAACTCATGATTATTCCACTTTTAAATACACTAAAATTATGTTTTAAAAGCCTTTCCCACCAGCTTTTCCTCAAACCCCCTCCACCCTCGGCACCTTCTTTCCCATCCCCGCGCTACCTCCCGAACCACCTCTTTTCCGTCTTGGGCCTCTCCCACATCTCGCAGAAGCCAGCCTTCTCGTCGGGGAGGCAGGTCCGCTCCACCGCGCCCCTGCCGTTCATGCCTAACCCGATTATGGTGGACTCCCAGAAGTTGTGCCCAAAGAGCGCCGCGCCCGCGCCGCACCCCGGCCAGGAGCTCCCCCAGCATCACCGGCAGGCCGAAGCGCGCGAAGAGAGACCCCAGGAACCAGGCCGCGCACAGGATGAGCAGCAGGGAGACGATGAGCTTTGAGGTTATCATCTGGATTTAGGCATTGAATTAGACTTACCAAGGGGCGAAGCCCCTTCAATTGCACCGGATCATCCGGGGCGGCATTGCCGCGTTTCAGTTTGTTGGGCTACGCGGAAGAGGGCACAATACCTCACCTGCTCCCCAAAAGGGCGGTGGCAAAATCATCCGTCCAGGGGGCGAAGCCCCCTCAGTAGTACAGGATCATCCTGGCTAGTCGCCCTCTTCCTTCTCCCCCACCTTCACCTTGACCAGCTCGCCGTTGAAGAGCCTCACCGCCTCTTCCACCAGGGGGTGCTTCAGCGCGTCCCGGTAGAGCCTGCGCTCGAGGTCGGTGGAGAAGCTCTTCTCCCCCTCCCTGACCTCGGGCCGGGGCTCCCCGGTCTGGTCTATCTCCAGGCTTGCGCCTTCCCCGAAGAACTCGCGCACGTACGCGGCCAGGCGGGACTTCACCGGGGCCTCGGAGAGCATCTCGTAGAGCAGGGTGGAGCCGTTGCACTTGAGCACAACCGCGCGGCCCGCGCCCTCGCGCACCTCGCACATGGCCAGCTTGGTGCCCAGGGTCGGGTCTTTTGCGGAGACGAAATCCATGAAGCCCTCGGGGGACCGGGCCCCTTCGGGGAGTTCCCGCGGTGGCACGGGCTCCCCGGGATCCTCCTCAGGGGCCGGGGTGGGCCACGGGTCCGGGACCCTCGGCTCCTCGCGGCGGGCCTCGTCCACGCGGGCCAACACCTCGGAGATGGGGACCAGGTCGCCCAGCCTCAGGAGCCTCAGGAGGAGAACCTCCAGCGCGAGCCTGGGCACAAGCGACCTGCGGACCTCCTCCTGGCCGAGGAGGAGGAGGTCGAGGATCATCTGGAGGGTGTCCACGGGCAGACCTTCGGCCCGGGCCAGGAGCTCTTGGGCCTCCTCCGGGTCGAGCTGGGCCAGGTTTTTGGTGTTGGGCGCGAGCCTCAGCACCATCAGGTCTCTGAAAAGGGACGAAAGATCCTGGATGAACCTCCTCGCGTCGAGGCCCCGCCCGAAGAGCTCGTTTACCGCGCCGAGGCACCTGTCCGGGTCGCACTCTATGATGCCTGTGGCCGCGCTTCTCACCAGCCTCCTGTCCGCGACCCCAAGGAGGCCCAAAACCTCGTCCGCGTCGAGCCCTTCCCCCAGGGCCAGGACCTGTTCCAGAAGGGAGAGCGCGTCCCGAAGCGAGCCGTCGGCCTCCCTCGCGACCATCTCGAAGACCCCGGGCTGCACCTCGACCCCCTCCCCCTGGGCCACTCTTTCTAGTTGGTCCACGATCTGGGCTGCCGGGATCCTGCGGAAGTCGTAGCGCTGGCACCGGCTGAGCACGGTGAGGGGCACCTTGTGGGGGTCCGTGGTGGCCAATACGAAGACCACGTGGGGGGGCGGCTCCTCCAGGGTCTT
>JARFUL010000057.1 GCA_029289015.1 Syntrophobacteria bacterium
CTCTCCTTCAGCCCGTGGGCAAGGACGTTCCTCTGGGCCAGTCTTGTGGCGTCGCGGTTTATCTCCGTGGCGAGTATCCGGGCGTTTTTACGCTCTAGGGCCAGCGCGCAGGAGACCGCGCCCGAGCCCGCGCCCACGTCCACCACCAGGGGAGGGCCCTTGGCCGCGGGAAGCAGCGGGTCGTCAAGCTCTTTCGCGGCCTCCTCCACCAGGAGCTCCGTCTCGGGCCTGGGGATGAGCACCGCGGGGCTCACCTCGAAGCTGAGGGAGTAAAACTCCTTCTCCCCGAGGATATAGGCCACGGGCTCCCTCTGGGCCCTGCGCTTCAAAAGCGTTCTGAAGGAGTCCTTCTCCCTCTCCCCCACCGGCTTGTCGAAGTTGAGGTAGAGGCCGACCCTGTCGGTCTCGAGCACCCTGGCCAGAAGGAGCTCCGCGCCCAGGCGCGCCTCTGGCACCCCCTTCTCTTCGAGGTAGCCCGCGGCAAGGTTGAGGAGCTCGAGTAAGGTCAGTTGGCCCCTCCTTCAAGGGACTCTCCCTTCAGGGCCTCGGCCCTGAAGTGGGCCTGGGCCTGGGAGACTATCTCTTCCAGGTCGCCCTCGAGGATCGCTTCGAGCCTGTGGAGCGTAAGACCCAGCCTGTGGTCCGTCACCCGGTTCTGGGGGAAGTTGTAGGTGCGTATCCTCTCGGACCGCTCTCCTGTTCCCACCTGGCTTCTCCGGGCCCTGGCTATCTCGTCCTCCTGCTTCTGCCTCTCAATGTCGAGGAGCCTTGCCCGAAGCACCTTGAGGGCCTTGGCCTTGTTCTTGTGCTGGGATTTCTCGTCCTGGCAGGTGACCACCAGGCTGGTGGGGATGTGGGTTATGCGCACTGCGGAGTCGGTGGTGTTCACCGACTGGCCGCCGGGCCCCGAGGAGCGGAACACGTCGATGCGCAGGTCCTTGGGCTCTATGTGAAGCTCCACATCTTCCGCCTCGGGCAGCACCGCGACCGTGACGGTGGAGGTGTGGATCCTTCCCTGGGCCTCGGTCAGGGGGATGCGCTGCACCCGGTGCACCCCGGACTCGTACTTCAGGGTGCCGTATGCGCGGGGGGCCGACACCATGGAGATGACCTCCTTGAAGCCGCCGATCCCCGTGGGGTTGGAGCTGAGTATCTCTATGGACCAGCCCTTTTGCTCGATGAACCTGGTGTACATCCTGAAGAGGTCGGCAACGAAGAGCGCGGCCTCGTCGCCGCCGGTGCCGGCCCGGATCTCCAAGAGCGCGTTCTTCTCCTCGTCCGGGTCCTTGGGCAGAAGGAGTATCTTCACCTCCGCGGTGAGCTCCTCGAGCCTCCCCTTGAGCTCCCCGAGCTCCTCCTCTGCCAGTTCGCGGATCTCCGGGTCCGGGTCGCTAAGAAGCTCCTCGTTCTCCCCAATCTGCCCGAGGATGGCCCGGTACTCCCGGTACGCGTTCACTATGGGGAGGTACTCCTTGTGCTCCCTGGAGTACTTCTGGAGCATGTTCCTGTCGCGGATCACCTTGGGGTCGGCCAGGGCCTTCTCCACCCCCTCGAAGCGGGCCTCTATTTCTGCAAGCCTCTCCAGCATCATATCACCTTGGCGCGGCTCTCCAGCGCCAGTTCAAGGGCCCGTATGGCCACCTCCACCTGGGATTCGTCGGGCTCCAGGGTTGTGAGCCGCTGGAGCACCATCCCGGGCCACGCGAGAACCCTGGCCACGGGGTGGCGGTGGAACCTGTGGCCCAGCTTTATTATCTCATACGCGAGCCCCGCGATGGGGAATATTACCACCACCTTGGCAACCACGGGCAGCACAATCGAGCTGGCCTTGAGCGCGGCCATCCATTTGAAGAGCACCGCGTGGGCCAAGACCGCGATCATTATGACCACCAGGATGAAGGACGTCCCGCACCTGTCGTGGAACCTGGGGTAGCCCATGACCTTGGCGGCCATCAGCTCCTCGCCGGCCTCGAATGCGCCTATGGCCTTGTGCTCCGCGCCGTGGTACTGGAGCACCCTGCGCAGCTCCTTGGGTATGGTGATGAAAAAGAGATACCCCACGAATATCAGAATCCGAAACAGGCCGTCCACCACGTGGAAGACGAAGCTGGACGAGTCGAAGCTTACGGGGCCTATCCGGCCTATCAGCTGGGTGAGAAAGTGGGGCGCGGCCACGAACAGCCCCACCGCGAGCAAGAACGCGAAAAGTATGGTGAGCGCGAGCTCCCAGCCCTCGAACCCCGATTCGTCCTCTTCTTCAAGAGCCACCTGGGCCGAGTAGTTGAGCGCCTTTATGCCCAGATACACGGTCTCTGC
>JARFUL010000058.1 GCA_029289015.1 Syntrophobacteria bacterium
GGCGCGCTGGACCAAAAGAGAATCCCCGCCGCGGCCCGGAGCTACGGGTTCGGGCTCGTGGCCCACGAGACCAAGTCTGCGGGCGCGCTCATCTGGGGTGTCGACCCCGCGAGGGAGAGGGCCACCTTCGACCTTTTCAAACACATGGCCCTAGGAGAGTTTCTTTCCGGCGGGGCCAACAGGTGGGTGGTCCTGGGGAAGAAGCTGGCCCGCTCCCTCAACGTTACCGTTGGGGACGAAGTAGTGGTGGTGGTCCAGGCCGCGGACGGCTCCCTGGGCAACGACCTCTACCGGGTGACGGGGATACTAAAGAACGTGGACGACTCTATGGACCGCAACGCGGCCATCTTCCACAGGGACGACTTTGCCGAGCTCTTTGTCTCCGGGGGCCGGGTCCATGAGATAGCGATCAACACCAGGGGCAGGCTGGACCTCGCCCAGGTGGCCGCGCTGGCCGAAGAAGCCGCGCCCGCGGAGGAAGTCAAGACCTGGCGCCAGCTCATCCCGGCTCTCTCGGAACTACTCAACCTCTTCGACGTGTCCATCGCGCTCTTCGGGTCCATATTCTTCATCGCGGGGGGGCTCGGGGTCATGAACACCATGCTCATGGCCACCTTTGAGCGGATGAGGGAGTTCGGGATTCTCAAGGCCCTGGGCACCACCCCCTGGCGCATCATGAGGGACGTGACCGCGGAGGCCTTCGTTCTGGGGCTCTTGGCCACCGCGATGGGGGTTGTAATGGGGCTGGCCAGCTCCTACTACCTCATGGAGTACGGGCTGGACATGTCGGTCTTCACGGAGAGCCATTACTCCATAGCCGGAGTCGCGTTCGATCCGGTGTGGAGGGCCACGCTGAGCCTGAAGAGCGTGGTGGTCCCGGTGGTGGGCATGTGGCTCATCTGCCTCATTGCGGCCGTATACCCCGCCGCGCTTGCGGCCCGCCTCGACCCGGTGAAGGTAATCCATCATGTGTAGGCGGGCGAGGGAGCATTACTAATGGTCTGCCGACTGGCCTGGCGCTCCATCTGGCGCAACCGCAGGAGGACCCTGATCACCGTGGTCTCCATAGGGTTCGGCCTGGGCCTCGCGCTCTTCTTTATCTCCTGGGGCGAGGGGATATACAGCCAGATGATAGACCAGGTCTGCCGCATGCAGGCCGGGCACATCACCCTGGAAAACCCCGAGTATAGAGAAGCGCCCGCGGTGGACCTCATTATTGACGACCTCGCGGGGCTGCGCTCCGAGATCGAAGGGTGGCCAGAGGTCGACTCCACCAAGCTCCTGGTCCTGGGGCAGGGCATAGCCAAGTCCGCCGCGGGAAACGTGGCCGCGGCCATCACGGGGGTGGAGCCCTCGGTGGAGAGCAGGACCTCGCCCCTGGCCCGCAACATAGTGGAAGGGACCTACCTTGACGAGCGCGACAGAAACCTGGTGGTGGTGGGAAGCGAGCTCGCGAGAAGGCTGAACCTCAAGGTGGGCAAGAAGCTGGTCATCACCACCAACGACGTGTCCGGCATGCTGGTGGACGAGCTCTGCCGGGTCAAGGGCATATTCAAGACCGGCTCGGACGAGCTGGACGCATACGTTATCCAGGCCACCATCGGCTTCGCGCGCCGGGTCTTCAGGATGCCTAAGAGCGCGGCCACCCAGATGGCGGTTATCCTGAAGAACGCGGACGAACAGGAAGAGATCCTCGCGAGGATCGGGGGAATCCTCCCGGGAAGTCCCATTGTCGCGCTCCCCTGGCAGAAGGTGCTTCCCGAGGTGGCCTCCTACATCAAGGTGGACAAGGGGTCCAACTGGGTCTTTCAGGGTATTTTGATATTCCTTATTCTCTTTACCATCTTCAACACGCTTCTCATGTCGGTGCTGGAGCGCCAGCGGGAGTTCGCGGTGCTCCTCGCGATCGGCACAAACCCGGCTACGCTCAGGTTCCAGATATTCATGGAGTCGGTCTACCTCGGGCTTATCGGCGTCTTTTTGGGGGTTGCGCTTGGAGCTGCGGCCTCCTACACGGTCAACATCTGGGGCATAGACCTGAGCACCTTTCTCAAGGAGGGGGTCACGGTCTCCGGTTTTGCCCTGTCCACCAGGATATACACCAAGCTGACCCCGAAGATACTCGTGGCCCTGTCGGCCATCGTTTTTGGGGCCACCCTTATTTTGAGCCTGATTCCCATGCGGCGCGTGTCCCGCGTGTCCATTGTGGATGAGCTCCGCTGAGGTAGGATCATGGAGACAATAGTTCGGTTGGAAAACATGACCAAGGATTACGGCCTCAACAGGGTGGTCACCCGCGCGCTAAGAGGGGTGGACCTGACCCTCGAGTCCGGGGAGTTCACCGCGATGGCCGGGCCCTCGGGGTCCGGCAAGTCCACGCTGCTCAACATCATCGGCGGCCTCGACCGGCCCACCTCCGGCAGGGTGGAGGTGGAGGGCCGCGACCTGGGGCTGCTCTCCTCCACCGAGCTCAGCCGCATGCGCAGGGACCGCATAGGGTTCATCTTCCAGAGCTACAGTCTGATCCCCGTGCTCACGGTGCTGGAGAACGCGGAATACGTGCTGATGCTCAAAGGGGTGCCCGCGGCCAGAAGGGCCGAGATAGTGCGCGCGCTGCTCAAGGAGGTGGGGCTGGAAGGGATGGAGAGCCGCTTCCCGAGGGAGCTCTCCGGAGGCCAGCAGCAAAGGGTGGCCATAGCCAGGGCCATCGCGCCCGAGCCCGCGCTGGTGCTCGCGGACGAGCCCACCGCAAACGTGGACTCCAAGACCGCGGACAGCCTCCTTGAGCTTATGCGGCAGTTGAACGAGGAGAAGGGGGTGACCTTCCTCTTCTCCACCCACGACCCCGAGGTGATGAGGAGGGCCAGGAGGCTGCTCCTGCTCAAGGATGGAAGAATCAGCCACAATGGAGGGGTGGGGCACACTCTGGATGCGGACTAAAAGAGCCCGGTTTCATAGGGTCGCTTTTCTGGCCGCTCTTTTCCTCCTCTGGGCCGTTTTCCTGGCCCCGGGCAGGGCCCGCGCTCTTCTCGGCGACACGGAGGGCCCCTTCGGGCTCGACGGCTCCCTGAGGTCCATCGGCGCGGTTTTGGACAACTACGACTACCCGCCATTCTTCCGCGAGGGCAACGAGTTCGACGAGTATTCCCAGACCCTCCTGAGGCTGGTGGGCGCGGGGAGGCCTTCGGGGAAGCTCTCCTACGAAATGCATCTCGTGGGCGGGCTCACCTATTTTTCCGGAGGCGCGGCGCCGGGCTCGGGCCCCTTTGACCTGGGCGCGAAAAAGACGAGGTACCGCGCGCTGGACGAGACCTGGGATTTCTGGACCGAGGACAGGTGGTCCGGCGCAATGTGGCTGGACAGGTGCAACTTCAAGGTTGCGCTGCCCAAGATGGACATAACCCTGGGCCGCCAGGCCATAACCTTTGGCAAGGCCTACTTCTGGAACCCCCTGGACGTGTACCTTCCCTTCGACCCCAGGCAGTTCGACCGGGACTACAAGGCCGGCGTGGACGCGGTTAAGATAGATATACCGGTGGGCAGCTTCTCGGGAATCAACCTGGTGGGGGTTCTGGGCAGGGAGCTCGATGCCGCGGGAGGCTACGTGGGCCGAGGGAACTCCTTTAGGGCCTCCTGGTACGGCTCCTCGGTGCTCGGCAGGTTCTTTCTCAACATAAAGGGGTGGGACCTGGCTCTCCAGGCGGGCAAGGTCTACGGCGGATACCAGGTGGGCGGCGGCCTGGTGGGCGACATAAAGGGGGTTTCGATCCGGGGGGAGGCGGCCTATCTCAGGGCCAACGACAGCCCCTCCCTTCCCGCGCCCCTTGTGGGCGACCTGGTGGAGGACCGGCTCACCGGGGTCGCGGGGCTGGGCTACAGGTTTGCGTCGAGCCTGGACCTGGAGTTCGAGTATCTTTACAACGGGGGCGGCGAGAGGGACGACCTCAACACCGCGTGGGCCCGGTTCAGCGCCGGCGCGATACCCCACCTGAACAGACACCTCGCGGGGCTCAACGCGTCCTATGAGTTTCTGCCCATTCTCACCGGCCAGGTCGCGGCAATTCAGTCCCTCACCGACTCGTCCACCCAGGTTCAGCCCTCCCTCAGCCTTTCCCTGAGCGACAACGCGGCCCTCATTGTGGGCGGGTCCGTCAACTTCGGCAAGCGGCCCAGACAAATATTTCCCCGGGCCACCCAGATCCGCTCCGAGTTCGGCACCTTCCCCAACTTCTTCTACGGGGAGATAAAGATCTACTTCTAGCGCGCGTCCGCGCAAACACCGCGGGCCCCAAAAAAGGTGACAAATTTAGCGGGATAAAGGCCATATCTACAATTGGATTACCATTGGGGTTAAGATATAAAATCTGTTAGTGTTACCTGATAAAGGCTTTCAAAAAACAACCCACAGGAGGACCTTCTATGAAACTGGCTCTTTGTCTCGTCTTTTTTCTCTTTGCTCTCTTGGGCGCCCGGGGGACCGGTGACGCTGATCCGGCCAAACCCCGCGTCGCGCTGGATACGTCCCTGGGCAGGATAGTTCTCGTGCTCCACCCCGACAAGGCTCCCATTACGGTGGAGAACTTCCTCGCGTACGTTCGCTCGGGCCACTACGACGGCACCGTCTTTCACCGGGTCATTCCCAACTTCATGAACCAGGGGGGAGGCTTCATCCCGGACATGATTCAAAAGCCCACCCGCGCGCCCATCCAGAACGAGGCCGCGAACGGGCTGAAGAACAACCGCGGCACCATAGCCATGGCCCGGACCCAGGAGCCCCACTCCGCGGGCGCGCAGTTCTTCTTCAACACCGCGGACAACGACTTCCTGAACCACAGCGGCAAGACCATGCAGGGCTGGGGCTACGCGGTGTTCGGCGAGGTGGTGGAGGGCATGGACGTGGTTGACGCGATCTCAAAGGTCGAGACCGGCGCGCACGGGATGTTCCGCGACGTGCCCAGGGAGCCGGTGGTGATAAACAAGGCCCTGGTGGAGTAGGCCCCGCGTCCAACATGACGGGCCGCGCGGGTTGTGGTTAGAATCAATCCATGGTGAGCAAGAAGGACAAGAAGCACCTCCTCGAGGTCGGAGCCCTCCTGGACGGGAGGTGGGAGATCGTGGCCCACCTGGCCACCGGCGGGAAGGGGGAGGTCTACCTCGCGAGGCAGGTGAACCTCGACAGGGAGGTCGCGATCAAGGTCATCTCCCCGGAGTTTATGGAGCTCGTGGGGGAGGATGAGGAGGAGTTCGACCTGGAGATGCAGCGGTTCGGGCGGGAGGTGAGGGCCATGGCCCAGGTGCGGCACCCCAACGTGGTCCAGGTCTACGACCACGGCCGCAGGCTCCCCACGGAGGCCGAGCTTGCCCTGGCCGCGGGAGAGGTAGTTAAGGGTGTCCAAACCCAGGTCGACATGCACTCAATGCACACACCTTTGCCGAAACCCCGGACTCCCCTGGGGCCGGTGGCCCTGGGAGAGTCCAACGAGTACGGCGTCCGGGGAGTCCTGGGGAACGTGGGCGAGTGGGTGGTGCGGTCCGGCTCCTACGGGGCCGGAGGCCCGAGGTACGCCCTCTTCGGCCGCGGGGACGGGGGAGCCCCCTACCGGATATTGGACAGGCCGGCCCTTGAGTCCTCCGTAAACGTGGGGTTCCGCTGCGCGAAGAGTCCCGAAGGCAACGCCACGCCGCCGCGCTGACGCGGATCCCCGGCGGCCTGCACCCAAGGAGCTGCTCAATGTGCGAGTTCTGCACCCAGCACGGAGAGGGAGAAAAGTGGTACCTCGTCATGGAGAACTACTCCAGGGAGCTGCTCTCCCAGGAGGGCCGCGTCGAGTTCATGGAGGACTTCCTCGTCAACTTCGAGAAGGATAAGGGCACCTCTCTGGCCCGCCTCGACTCCCTGCGCAGCAGGCCGAAGCTCTACCGGTTTTTCCGCAGGAAGGCCGAGGCGAGGGCCAGGGCCGAGCACTGGGGCCAGGTGGTCCCCATTGAGGAGATCATCGAGATAGTGGACATGCTCGACTCCGTGGTGCGCATGCCGTGCGTGTGCCGCTCCCTGACCACCGGCCGCAAGGCCAGGTACTGCTTCGGCATAGGGATAGACCCCCACTCCATCCTGGGCAAATACCCGGACTACTCCCACTCCCTGGAGGTTCTGGAAAGGGAGGAGGCCAAGGAGCTCCTCACCTCCTTTGACAAAAAGGGTCTGGTGCACTCGGTGTGGACCTTCAAGACCCCCTACATAGGGGGCATCTGCAACTGCGATATGGACTGCCTGGCCTACCGCGCGCAGGTGAAGTCGGGCATTCTCAATACCATGTTTCGCGCGGAGTACGTGGGAATGGTGGACTGGGAGCTGTGCAACGGGTGCAGAAGGTGTCTCTCCTCCTGCCAGTTCGGGGCTGTGAGGTACTCACACACCATGAAGCGGGCCGCCATAGATACCAGGCGGTGCTACGGGTGCGGGGTCTGCCGCGCGGTGTGCGAGCCCGGCGCGATCACCCTCAGCCCCAGGCGCGGCTTTGCGGGCCTTTCGTGGTAGGCGGGGGTGCGCGGGTGAAGATACGGGTAGACGCGGTTGCCTGCCGCGACCCGCTGAGCTGCCGGCTCTGCCTGGACCGCTGCCCCGAGAAGGTGTTCGGCACCTATCCCAGGAAGAAGAGGGGGCCCGACAGAGAGGCCCGCGACTGGGTCGTCTTTCCCATGCTCGCGTCGGAGTGCACGGGGTGCAGGGAATGCCTCGACTTCTGCCCCAGGGGGGCCATTTCGCTGGGATGAGAATTCTCCAAGCCATAGAAACGTCAACCGTACTTCTAAAAGGACCAACCCTTTTTACGCCTCACCCGCTGTCATGACAGGCGATTTATTGAAAGGGATCATGGACCGATTCCTCCGATCTCACACCCTTGCTGAGCTCCCCGAGAAAAAAGAACCCCAGCGCCACAGCGGCAAAGATGGCTGAAATAGTTAACACTATAA
>JARFUL010000059.1 GCA_029289015.1 Syntrophobacteria bacterium
CGAGAACGGCAGGACCCCCAAGGGGTAATGCCCCCATGGCCTGATAATAGCCGATAGCGGTATCTCTTCAAAATTTAAATCTAATGGTAGCCCGCGCCCAGGGACTCCATTGCTGTGTCCACATGGGCCAGCACGGTGAGGAAAAACTCCTCGTCCGCTTCCCTCACGCGCTCGAGCATCTCCTCGTCCAGCATCCCAAGCGCGGCCACCTGATACTCCGGGGAGAGCTCCCTCAAAAAGAGGGAGAGGTTGCCATAGTACCCTGCTTTGGCCTCCCCCAGCTTCTGCGCGGCCTTGAGGAATCCTATCAGGCTGCCCACCCAGGCAAAGATTCTGTCCGGCCCGAGCTTCTCCAGATTGACCCGAGAGAGGTCCCCGTGCGCGATCACCCTCTCGGGGTCCATCTCCAGGTATAGATCGAGAAACGCGGCCAGCTGCACAGCCGCGGCCAGCCCCACGAACCCCATGCCGCACTCCCTCACCAAGAGGGAGATCTCCCGGCGCGTTGTCTCCTCGAACTCATCCGGGCCCCCCCGGCCGTTCCAGGAGGAGATGAGCTCATCCTCCCTGGCCTTTATCAGCTGGGAGAGGTTCACCCACATCCTCGGGGTGGGGAACGCGACCTCCCCCCGCTTGGGCACGGTGCTCAGGAGCTCCGGGAAGGCCTGGAGGAACCCGATTATGGACCCGTGCACCCCGTTTTCCCTGGCCCATGAGACCCAGTCCCGAACATTGGACTCCACGAAAAAGTGGACAAACCTGTTGTTCACCGCGGAGGAGGTCCTCGACACGAACGCGCCGTCCGCCGCGCCCAGGTTCCCCGCGCACACTATCCGCCACTCTTTTGGGAGCTCGTAGGTCTCGATGCGGCCCGAGTCCACGAGCTTCAGGGTGACGCACTGGACCATGCTGGGCGCGACGTTGAACTCGTCGAGGAAGAGGATTCCCCTGCGGAAGACAAAGTCGGTCCTGCGGCTGAGCTCCCGGTACAGCCCGGGGTCGCCCAGCTCGTCCCAGGGATCCTGGGGCCCCTTTTTGTGAAAGACGAACTCCCTCGCGGGCCCGCAACCGCTGTTGAGGCTCACAGCCACCTTTTTCTCGGGCCCCGTGTATTTCACCGCGGGCCTGGGCCAGCGGTCCGGCACCGCCCATACGGTCCTCTTCACCCCTTCCCCCGCGTCAACCACCGCCTCCACAAAGGGTATCCCCTTCATCTCCGTGGGATCGAAGAGAAGGAGGGAGCACACGATGAGCTCCCAGCCCTCCTCCGAGGATATCTGCTCCACAAGCTGGCTCTTCCCCACCCCCGGCGGTCCGTGGAGCATTACCGTAAGGTCGGTGAGCCTCAGGATCATGGAGAGCCAATTCTTGGCCTGGCCGAGGGAAAAGGTCTCCCTCAGCCTTGGCAGTTCTGTTTCAGCCATTTAAATACCCTTTACCTTCAGCGTATGTCATCGGACATTGAGACCACCTCCCCGAAGGGAGGTCCTTCGTGGTCCATGTCCGGGGTTACCCAGATGGTGGGCCAGGCCGGCGGCTCTTCGGGGAAACGGCCCCTGAGGTCGGTGAAGACCACCACTGCCGCGGGGTTAAGCCCCTGTTCATCAACAAAGTTGAAGACCGGGCCAAAGTCGGTGCCCCCTCCGCCCGCGAGGTCGAGCTTCGAGAGGATCTGGCCCGGGTCCTCGCCTCCCAAGAAGCGCCCCAGCGGGTGGACCTCGGTGTCAAAGGCCAGGGCCTCAACCTCCTCCACCTCCTCCAGGAGGCCGAAGAGCTCCCCCGCGAACTCCTCGAGGAGCTCCCTGCTCACCGACGCGGAGGTGTCGAGTGCAGCCACCACGAGATGCGCGCTGAGAGACCTGAGGGACGGGAGGTGGAGCGAGCCGGACAGGTACTTCAGGTTGGGCCTCGCGGGGTTGAACTCCTCGGGCCTGAGATGCTCGCTCAGACTCTCCGCGAGCCGTCTCTTCCACGAGAGCCTGGGGCTTGTCAGCTCCTTGACCATCCTCTTGCATCCCCCGGGCACGCTTCCTGGGCCCCGGCCCAACTCAGCCGCGCTTATCCCCCTGAAGAGCCTGTCGAGCCACGCGCCATCGCGGGCATCCTCCCCGCGGCCATGATCCAGGGCCGCGTCCCACAGGCTGTGGCTTTTGGAGAGCGCGTCTTCGCTGGCCCCGTATCTGCTGAGGAGACCTGAAATATCTTCATCGCCCGCGTCACCGTCCTGGCCCCCGGCCCTCGGCCTGCCTACTCCCGCGTGCTCCTTGATAAGCGCGGAGTAAATCTCCTCCGCGCTCATCCGGCTGAAGGGTTTGTAGATCACCGAGCCCTCCGGAAGCCTGAGCCCCGCGTCCACCAGGTCGTTGTTCACTGCAATGTCCGCGGCCAGGTTCCAAAGCTCGGCAACCCTTCCCCTGCGCCGGGGGATATGCAGGAGAAGGTTGTGCATAATCTCGTGGCAGATGGCCCCAGCCAGCTCCCGGACCGGGAGACCGGCCGCGAAATCCGGGTTGTAGTAGATGGAGCGCCCGTCGGTGCTGAGCGTCTTTACGCCCCCGGACTCAGCAACATAGGGAATATCCAGCACCACCCGGGAGAAGAACGGCTGGTTCAGCACCAGCCAGACCTTGGCCTGGGATATGGCGTCCTCGAACCCCGGTGTTTCCAGGTCAGCCCTCAATGCATCTGTTGTCATAAGAATCCACTTCCTCCGCGAGCTCAAGGGTTCCG
>JARFUL010000060.1 GCA_029289015.1 Syntrophobacteria bacterium
CGGCCAAAGACGCTCCCAGCAGCGAAACGGGCAGCGCGCCGGACCACCCGTGGCTGCTCCCCCTCTCGATGCCGAGGAGGAGGCACGTGAGCCAGAGCGCGGCCAGCGCTCCGCCGGCCCAGTCGAACTCCACGCGCCTGGACCGGTGCTCCTGAGCCCCGAGAACCCGGTACGAGATCACCGCGCCCAGAGCGCCCAGGGGGATATTTATGTAGAAGATGGCCCTCCAGTTGAGCTGGGACATGATGAGCCCGCCCACGCCGGGCCCCGCGGTGAGCCCCACCGCGACCACGGTGCCGATGAAACCCATGGCCCTGCCCCTCTCCTTCTCTGGGAAGGCCGCGGTTACGATGGCCGGGCCGCAGGCCATGATCATGGACGCGCCCAGCCCCTGGAACCCCCTGAAGAGAATTAGCTGGCCGGAGCTCTTCGCGAGGCCGCAGAGCGCAGAGGTCAGGGTGAAGACCACCAGCCCGATGGTGTTCACCGGCATGAGGCCGAAGATGTCCGCGAGCCTCCCGAAGGTCAGGAGCGACGCGGTGATGGTGAGCAGGTAGAGGACCACCACCCACTCCACCATGGTGAGGGGCACGTTGAACTCGCCCATGATCTTGGGGAGCGCGATGTTGACCATGGAGCCGTCGAGGGTGGACATGAGCACCCCCACGGTGACCACCGAAAACGCGGCCCACTTTTTCCCGGGTTCCACTAGGGTCTCCGCGCGAGGTCCAGGGCCGCTGAGTAGACCATGTCCAGCCCGGTGAGCATCGCGTTGACCGAGTATTCTCGGGCCCTTTTCTTCGCGGCCGCGGCAAGCTCGGACCTCCGACCCGGGTCGGCCAGGAGCGAGACCAGGTGCCGGGCGAACTCGTCCACGTTGAAGGGCTCTATCAACACCCCCACCTCTTCGGTGACCAGGTCTGGCACGCCCCCCACCCCGAAAGCCACTATGGGCAGCCCCGCGGCCATGGCCTCCACCAGAACCCTGCCCATGCCCTCGTTGAGGGAGGTGAGCACGAAGATATCCGACGCGTGGAGGATGTCTGCAACGTCGCTCCTGAACCCGGTGAACACAATCCTCTCCGAGATGCCGAGCCTTTGGGCTTGGCTCTCCAGGGACCGGGTGAGATGCCCGTCCCCCACGATGACGAACCTCGCGCGGGCCTTCTCCCGGCAGACCCGGGCCGCGGCCTCAATAAGGTATGAATGGCCCTTGACCTCCACCAGCCTTCCCACCGCGGTGGCCACCACGTCGCCCGGGGCTATGCCGAGCTCGCGGCGCACCGCGTCCCGGTCCCTTGAAGGAGCCGCGAATCCTTCGATCTCCACCCCGGAGGGCACCACGAAAAAGTTCCCGGGAGAGCCGATACCCAGCGCGAGGTGGTCCTCTCTCTCCCTGGGGGTCAGCGCGACCATGGCAGAAACGCCCCGCGCGAAAAGCCTCTCCAGGAGAATGAACAGGCCGCTCTTTACGGGGCCGAAATAGCCCTCGAACACGTGGCCGTGGGGGGTGTGGACAACCGCGGGCCCGCCGCGGCAAAGGAGCGCGGCCGCGCGGCCCAAAATCCCGGCCTTTGAGGTGTGGGTGTGCACGATCCCGGGCCTGAGGTTCGAAAGGAGCCTGGCAAGGCCGAAGAGCACCAGGAGATCCCTCCCTGGGGATATTCTCCTCACCAGGTTCGGCTCAACAAAGAACCTCACCCCCGCGGCCCGGGCCAGATCGAGGTCTCTTTGAAGCGCGTCCGACTCCTGGGGGCTCATGCCGGATTCCAGCGATAGCCCCGAG
>JARFUL010000061.1 GCA_029289015.1 Syntrophobacteria bacterium
CTGGTGGGGGAGTCCGGGTGCGGCAAGTCCACCCTGGGCAGGCTTGCCCTGGCCCTGGAGAAGCCCACCCGGGGCAGGGTGCTCTTCGATGGAAAAGACCTCGCGGACCTGGGCCGCGGCGCGAGGAAGCACTTCAGGCAGGCCGCGCAGATCATCTTCCAGGACCCCCAGTCCTCTTTGAATCCCAGGATGCGCGCGGGCCAGATAATCGAGGAGCCCCTCAAGGTCCATCGCGCGGGCGACCAGATGGAACGCACGCGGAAGGTGGCAGAGCTACTTAAGGAGGTGGGGCTCAAGCCCGAGGACCGCGCGCGCTTTCCCCACGAGTTCTCCGGGGGCCAGCGCCAGAGGATCAACATCTCCCGGGCCCTCGCGCTCAGCCCCAGGCTCATCGTTTGCGACGAGCCTGTATCCGCGCTGGACGTGTCCATCCAGGCCCAGGTGATCAATCTATTGAAGGAGCTGAAGGAGCAGCGGGGCCTCGCGTACCTCTTCATATCCCACGACCTGGCGGTGGTGGAGCACCTTTGCGACAGGGTCGCGGTGATGTATCTCGGGAGGATAGTGGAGCTTGCCGGCGCGGACGCGCTCTACAGAAAGCCGCTCCACCCCTACACCGTCGCGCTGCTGGAGTCCGCGCCCACCCTCACCCCGGGGCTTAGGCGCGTAAGAAAGACCCTTGTGGGCGAGCCTCCGTCCCCCTACAGCCCGCCCTCCGGGTGCCGGTTCCACCCCCGGTGCCCGAAGAGGATGGAGATTTGCGATAAAGAGTTCCCCGGGAACGTGGAGGCTGAGCCCGGGAGGTTCGTGGAGTGCCACCTCTACGTTTGAGCGCGAGAATTTGGAAATGGTGCGTCGCGGGTTATAATTTAGCTCATGGACCCTGGCCGGCCGCTGGGCCGTGAGTGTTCGATCCCCTAAACAGAGGGAGCTTCTTATGAGAAAGAAGATAATCATAGCCGGGACAGTGCTGATGCTCCTCGCCGCGTGCGTCGCGTACAAGCATAAGGCTTTACCCTTCAAGCCGCCCTCCGAGTATCCCAATGCCACCGGGTTTTTGGGCGCCACCGTCGCGGCCAAGTCCTTTGATGACCGCGCGGAGGCCAGGGACGCGTTCGGCTTCGATGTCAAGACCGCGGGCCTCACCCCGGTCATGGTGGTGATTGACAACCGGGCCGACGCGGCGGTTCAGATCGCGTCGGACCAGACCTTTTTGGTAGACGAGGAGGGGAACCTGTGGCCCGTGCTCACCGACCGGGAGGCCTACAATCGGGTCTCCAGCGTGGCCAAGCCCACCGAAGTGTTCAAGAAGGCCGGGGTCGGTGCGGTTTTGGGCGCGGGCGCGGGCGCGCTCATCGGCGCGGCCATAGGCATAGTCGCGGGCACCAACGTGATTGAGGCCGCGGGCAAGGGCGCGGCCCTGGGCGCGGCCGGCGGCGCGACCCTCGGCGGCGCTGAGGGTCTCACCTCGGACGACGTGAAGAGGAAGATAAGAAACGACCTCAGGTCCAAGAACCTGGAGAACCTGCCCATACCTTCCGGGAACCTGGCCCACGGGTTCATCTTCTTCCCCGGAGAGGCCAAGCACGCCAAAAAGCTCAGGCTCCAGATGCTCTACCTCGGGGAAAGGCGCGAGAGGGTCGTTCTGGAGCTCGATCTTGGCCCTGGGGAGCCCGCGAAAAAATAGGCGCGAGATAAATCCTGCGCGGGTGAGGTATGGCCCGCGCTGCCACCTTGTGGCGCGGTTAGCGACGTAGCGCGGCATTTTACATGCCGCCGGTGGCACTGCCACTTCTCTGGCTTCCTCCTGTCGGAGGAAGCACGGGGGGCCGTTAGCATATTTGTTGTTGCTAATCCGCCTCAAAACTTTGTTATTACTCACCAAACATCCGAAGGATGATTCTGAAAAGGCACAATGTGCCCGCTTAGATGTCCACCTCCCGGGCGAACTGCGCGTTCTCC
>JARFUL010000062.1 GCA_029289015.1 Syntrophobacteria bacterium
AGGAGCTGTCGTGGTACACGTTGGCCCTGAAGATGGTTCCCCTTATTCCCGCGACCGCCTGGGGCATCTCCACCTCAAAGCCGCCCATCTGGGTAAAGAACCTGCGCACCGAGGCCCAGGTCTTGCCCAGGATGAGCCGGACCCCCACATTCCGCTTCATCTTCTGGCTGTCGTACTCAAGCGCGGAGATGACGAACTCCGTATCCTCGTCGAACCGCACCGCGGAGCCGTCGGGAAGGGTGAGCTGCACCCTGGCCCTCTTCATGGTCTTTACCCTGTCCTCGGAGAAGAGATAGTCGCGGACACTGAGCGCGACCCACTCTCTTTGGCCCGCGGGCAGCCTCGAAACCTCGCCCGTAACCATGGTGGCCTGGCACCTGTCGCCCTCTATCTCAACCCTGTAGGGCTCCGCGCCGAAGGCCTCGGCCCCGGCCCAAAGGAGCGCCGCGACCACAAGGACCCCCACGATATGAATAGGTCTCGTTCCTAGAGCCATAAGCCGAGTTCCCCCGCTTGGTTAATGACTATTTTTGGTAAAAGGCTCCGGGGAGCACAGCCCGCCGGAGCCCGTTATACCTTTCATGCGCCGTGGGTCCCCTCGCCCGGCGAAGAGCCCTTAAAGCTTCAGCATCTCCTTGAACCTGCGGATGGCCAGCAGCGCGTCCGCGCCGGAGATGTCGTCCAGGGGCTTGAACGCGCCGTGCATCTTGTCCATCACCGGCAGCAGCCCCCTCTGGATGCTGAACATCACCGCGTTGAAGTACGGGGCCGACCCCGACACGTCCGGCGTGAGCCTGTTGCTCATGCCGATATACCTGGTGGCCACCTCATCGTCGCCGGTGACCTTTATGAAGATGTCCTCCAGCATGAGCGCGTACTCGGCCCTGTTTATGGTGTCGTGGGGCCTGAAGGTGTGGTCCGGGTAGGCTTCGAGCCCCCTGAGGCCGATCTCGACCACGGACTGGATGTCGTGGCTCAGGGGGTGGCCCTTCACGTCCGTCACCTTGGGCGCCTTCACCATGTACTCGGTGGTGGGCTTCATGGTCGGAGGCTTGAACGAGGTGTCAAACTCCGGCTTCGCGAACCTGGTGTAGAGCTTGTCGAGCTTGAGCTCCTGGATGAAGAGCGCGGCCACGTCCGCCCTGGTGATCTTGGGAAGGATGGCCACCTGCTTGCCTATGGTGGTGCCGGGCGCGGCCCTCTGGATCTTGCGCACCAGGGCGAGGCGCTCGTCGGATTGGCCCACGTAGTCGGTGCTTAGGCTCAGGACCTTGGTGTACATCGCGGCGGCTTTGTCGAAGCTCAGGGCCTTGAAGTAGCACTCCCCCATGTAGTAGTAGAGCGCGGGGTCGTTCTTGTCTACCGCCTTGCCGATGAAGAAGTGGGTCTCCGCGTCGCCCACGAAGCCCTTGTCCGCCTTTATGGTGAAGTACCTGATGTACCCCACCCTGGCCCAGACCTTGTCCTTCTTGGTCTTCGCGTACCTCTTTCCGAGCTTTATGTTCTTGTACGCATTATCGTAGTCCCCGAGGTACGCGAGGGTCACCCCCATCCCGGTACACGCGGTGGCATACTTGGGATCAAGGGACAGCGCGAGGTCGAACTCCCTCTTCGCGTCCTGGTATTTGCCCTGGTCAAGGAGCTTGTTGCCGTTTATTACGTGGTGCTCCGGGGTGTCGAGAACGCCGACGGGCTTCCTGGGCTTGGGCGCGCACGCCGCGAACACCATGACCAGAAAGACCAGCAGCACCCAGGTGCATAGCAAAGAGAATCTTCTATTTTGCATAGTATTCCCCTTTCTTTTCACCAACTTCATCCCCTTCGCATCAATCCAGGACTATCATCACGCGGCACTTCTGGAGGAAGGAGAGGTTCTCCGCGGAGGCCTTGATGGACTGCGCGTCGGCATTTGAGATGGTTATGTCGCACCTGGCCGAGCCCGACGCCTTGACCCCCTTGACCGTTATGGGACGGTCGGTGACCCTGGGGTTGTTCTGCGCGGCGGACAGGTCCTTGGCATAGCCCGATACCCCCTGCTGCACCGCATACTCCCGGCTCACGAAAGCGGAGCCGTAGACCTCGGAGCCGGACTCATCGAGGATCTTGGGGCTCATCGCGGGCCGAACGCCGAGACCCCTCGCGTCGAGCACCAGGCCGGTGAACACGGCCGGGGATACGGGGGGACGCGCGGGCGCCTGGATCTGGGGCGCGGGAGGCTGCGGGGCCATCATGGGCGGGGCCACCGGGGGCGCGGCGGGCCGCTTGACGATAAGCGGGATCACCACCCCCGAGAACTCGCCCATCAGGGGCATGGCCACCGTGGCCTCAACGGAGCTGTCCGACATGTAGGCCACGTCTATCAGCCGAGAGCCCCGTACTATGCCGCTCACCTGGGACCGGATTATGTCGGACTGGGTCATGAAGTCCTTCACCAGGGTCTGGGAATCTATGCGAACTCCCTTAACTATTTCCAAAAGGTTGCGTTGAGCCACCACTATGGCCGCCCTCCTGGCCATGGCTCTGGCCTGGGCGATGTTGGCCGCATTCGCAGGAGGCGCACCGATTCCCTTGGCCGTAATAACCATGCGGCTCCAGTCTACGTTCCCGTCGGCGAACTGCTGCACAAGGCTGTCCCCGAACGCGCTGGGCACAACGAGCACCAGAGCCGCCATCAGGGTGATTAACGAAATAGTTCTGCGAAAACGCATAGTTTCCTCCTTTTTTTTAAGTTCTACTTTAACCCCCGGAAACCCAAAAAGAGCGCGCCTCGGAGGTTTAAGAATATATACACACAACCATATGTCAAAGTCAAACTGTCCGGTTACTTCACGTCGAATGCCTCTTCCAGCGGCTCCCTGGACCACTCGCCGTAATTAACGTCCCCTATGAAGAGGGACTTGTCCGGGCTCTCCTTGCCCCAGTAGTTCTCCCTCGCGTCCACCTGGAGGCTGGAGAAGCTCTGCACCGCGAAGGGGTTGTCGAAAATATTGTTGCGCCTCATCTTGGGAGAGGAGCTGCCGTAGACCTCTATGCCCCCCGTGCCCATGTTTTTATAAATAGAACTGTAGGATACCGTGGGCTTGGAGTTGTTGCGGCTCAGTATCCCGGACTGGGAGTTCTGCTTCACCACGCAGTAGGAGATGGCCGGCCTGCCGTAGTGGATGTCTATGGGCGTGGCTGCGAACCTAAAGACGCAGTACCTGAGGGTGGAGTCCCTCTGGTTCGGTGACGCGAACCTCACCGCGGTGGTGTAGAAGCCCGCGCCCGCGCCCTTGGCGTTTGCGGTGAAGACCACGGGCGCGTCGGGCCTCCCGTCCGCGACCAGAGAGCCTTTGTCATCCACCACCAGGATGGACTGGGACTGGTTGTACCTCACCTCGACCCCGGCCTGGATGTAGAGGGTGGCCCCCTTTATCGCGATGGGCGACTTGACCACGTAGGGGGAGAGCGCGGCCAGGAGATACGCGTCCCTGGTTATGTCTTTGTCGAGGGGCGACTTCAAGATATTGAGGTCGATCCTTTTGCCCTGCCCCGAGGGGCCGTCGAGGATGGAGGAGATGTTCACCCTCCCCTTTATCCTCTCCAGTATCTTGAGCACGTTGGTGGTGCCCCAGAAGTTGTCCAGAGCCTTCAGTTCCCCCACCCCGGCCAGGTTCCGAAGGTCGAAGGGGCCGTTGTCGTGGATGTCCGACCCCGTCACCTCCACCGCGGCCTTGTCAGCAATGAGCCCCCCGACCTGGTTGCCCACTATCCGGCTCTGGGAGATGGTGCCCCCCGCGTCGCGGACCTCCACCCCGAAACCCCTGTTCGCGCGGATCTCGTTCCTCTCCAGGGTGGGCTTCGCGCCGGTCTTTATCACCACCCCCGCGCCCAGGTTCTCGTGGATCAGGGAGTCGGAGATCACGGGCCGGGAGAAGGACTCGGTGATGAGAATCCCCAGCTGGTTGCCCGTGAGGTCCATAGACGCGACGCTGGGGGAGGACGACTTGAGGGTAAGCCCGGTGACCGCGTCCCTTATGAGGCAGTAGGAGAGCGCGGACCCCTTGCTCCCGTCCAGCACCAGCCCCTTCCACATGGCCCGCTTCTGTTTGGGGTCTTCGGCCTTTTCTCCGGGCTTGGGCGGGTTTTCCATTGCCCCGTTATTGATGGGCATTCCCCCAAGGGAGATGCGCGACTCCTCCTCGCCCAGCGCGATGATCTTGCCCTTCACCATGATGCCCGCGCCGCTGGAAAGAACCTTGCAGCCCGGCTCCAGGGTCAGGGTGGCCTTCTCAAGCACTAAAACGTCTTCGGTAAGCACGTAGGGACTTGCTCCCGAGTACCAGGTCGTATCCGTGGCCACGATCCCGCCCACCGGGGTGGGGCCCGGCTTGATGGGCATCCCCATCCTGCTGTCCGACGGCTCGGATTCGTTGCCCGCGCGGTCAAAGGCCTCGACCTGGTAGTAGTACTGCCTGTCGTTTACCAGCTTTTGG
>JARFUL010000063.1 GCA_029289015.1 Syntrophobacteria bacterium
CGATTTGTTGCAGCTCGTCCGGGGAGTAGAAGTCCACCCGCATCATCACGCCGAACCGGTCCCTCAGCGGCGGGGTCAAAAGGCCGGTGCGGGTGGTCGCGCCCACCAGGGTGAAGGGCTGAAGCTCCATGCGCAGGGTGCGCGCGTGGGGCCCCTGGCCCACTATGATGTCTAGTCTAAAGTCCTCCAGCGCGGGGTAGAGCGTCTCCTCGACAACGCGGTTTAGCCGGTGGATCTCGTCCACGAACAAAACGTCGCCCGGCTCCAGGTTGGTGAGGATCGCGGCGAGGTCGCCCGCGCGCTCAAGCGCAGGGCCGGAGGTGGTCTTTATCCCCACGTTCAGTTCATTGGCTATTATGTGGGCCAGGGTGGTCTTGCCCAGGCCCGGGTGGCCGTGGAAGAGCGTGTGGTCCAGGGGCTCGCCCCGGGCTCTCGCGGCCTCGATGAACACCGCGAGATTGGACTTGATCTCCGGCTGTCCAATGTATTCGTCCAGAGACTTTGGACGAAGCGCCCTGTCGAAGGTGAGGTCGTCTTCCTTGGGAGAAGGGGTGACTACTCTGTCCTCTTCCATCAAATACCTTCTACGCTAAAAACTTCAGCGCTTCCCTGATTAGGTCTTCCAGCGCGCATCCCTCACCCAGCGCGCCCGCGGCCTTGGTGAGCGCGGCCTCGGCCCTTGCCGCGGGGTAGCCCAGGTTGACGAGCGCGGAGAGCCCGTCGGTGAACACCGCGTCCTCCACGGGGAACACATCCAGGTCCGGGGCCTTGGGCGCGAGCCTGTCCTTGAGCTCCACCACCAGCCTCTGAGCTGTCTTCTTGCCCACCCCCGAGATTGCGGAGAGCCTCTTCACGTCGCCCCGGCCCACCGCCATGGCCAGGTCGTCGGGGCTCAGCTCCGAGAGTATGGCTAAGGCGAGCTTGGGCCCCACCTTGGAGATGGAGATGAGCACCCGAAAGAGCTCCCGCTCCCTCCTGGTGAGGAACCCGAAGAGGTTGAGCGTCTCCTCCCGCACGTGGGTGTGGAGGTAGAGCCGGACCTCCTGGCCCATCTCCGGCATCCCGTAGTAGGTGGAAAGCGGCACGAAGACCCGGTAGCCCAGCCCGCCCACGTCCACGCATATCTCGCTTGGTGTCTTCTCCAGGATGAGTCCCGAGATCGAGGCCAGCATTTTCTAGAGTATACCCTTCATTTTCGCGTGGCTCAGGTGACAGATCGCGACTGCGAGCGCGTCGGCCGCGTCCTCGGTGGGCGGCTCGCGGAGCTTGAGTATTGCCTTGACCATCATCTGGACCTGGCGCTTGTCCGCCGCGCCGGTGCCTGTGACCGCCTTCTTGACCACCGCGGGCGCATACTCGAAGACCTCGAGGGAGGACTGCCCCGCGGCCAGCATCACCGCGCCCCGGACGTGGGCCAGCTTGAACGCGCTCCTCACGTTCTTCGCGTAAAACATATCCTCAAGGGCAACCGCGTCCGGGGAGAACTCCTTCGCGATCCCCTTTATCTCGTTGAACACCTTCACGAGCCTCTGGGGAAAATCCGCGTTGGGGTTGAGGGATATGCAGCCGCTGGCGAGGTGCAGGAGGGCCCCTTTCGCCTCCTCAACCACCCCGAACCCCGTGAACCTCGAGCCGGGGTCCACCCCGAGAATCCGCACTAGGCCATCTCCTCAAGAATCTCTTCGGGAATGTCGAAGTTGGAAAAACTCGCGTGCACGTCGTCGTGGTCTTCCAGGGCCTCCATGAGCCTCAGAATCTGCTGCGCGTCCTTGCCCTCGGCCCTCACCGTGTTCTGGGGGATCATGGAGACCTCGGCCAGGGCATACTCCATCTGGGCCGCGTCGAAGGCCTCCTTCACCCGGGTGAAGTCGGAGGGGTCGCAGAAGACCTCGATCTGGTCGTCCTCCTCTTTTATGTCCTCCGCGCCGGCCTCCAGCGCCACCTCCATGATCGAGTCCTCGTCCGTGCTCTCCTTGTCAAAGACAATGAGCCCCTTCTTGTCGAACATCCACGCGACGCAGTTGGGGGGGCCGAGGGAGCCGTTGCTCTTGCTGAAGATGTGGCGTATCTCCGCGGTCGCGCGGTTCTTGTTGTCCGTGAGTATCTCCACGAGGATCGCCACCCCGCCGGGGCCGTAGCCCTCGTAGACCAGCTCCTCGAACTGCACCCCCTCCAGCTCGCCCGTGCCCTTCTTGATGGCCCGCTCGATGTTGTCCTTGGGCATGTTGGCCTGCTTGGCCGCGGCCACCGCGGTCCTAAGCCTGGGGTTCGCGTTGGGGTCTCCGCCGCCGAGCCTGGCCGCGGTCATTATCTCTTTGTTGAGCCTGGAGAATATCTTGCCCCTCTTGGCGTCCTGGGCCTTCTTCTTGTGCTTTATGGAGTTCCATTTGGAGTGTCCGGACATCTTACGACCTCCCGCGTCTTGCTCTTCTGGTTCTAAACCCTCCGGCAGGCTCCCGGCAGCCGGAAGGAAGAGACGCGTATTATCTCAGGGCCGGGCCCATGCCGATGAGATACGCCTCGCGGCTGCGCTTCGAGGAGGCCTTGGGCTTGGTGACTATGGTCTTTTGAAAGCTCCCCCTGGCCCTCTTCAGGAAATCCTCGAACCCGGACCCGTGAAAGACCTTCACCAGGAAGAGACCGCCCGGCTTAAGGGTGCCCAGCGCTATGTCCAGGGCCTTGTCGTTGAGCGCGAGGGAGCGGGCCATGTCCGTGGACCGGGCGCCCGTGAGCTTGGGGGAAAGATCGCTCAGCACCGCGTGGAAAGGCCCCCACCTCTCCTTTAGCGACTCCGGGTCCAGCTCGAGGACGTCCCCCACCACAGCGTGGACGTGCCCGGGGTAATCTCCCTTCGGCTCCTTGAGGTCGACCCCCACCACGAGGCCGTTTTTTCCCACCTTCTGGGCCGCGTATCTCAGCCACGCTCCGGGATGGCACCCCAGGTCCAGCACCCGGTTCCCCCTTTTGAGGAGGCGGTATTTCGCGTCGAGTTCTTTGAGCTTGTATACGGACCTCGCGGGGTAGCCTTCCCTCTTCGCCCTGATCGAAAGGCGGTCTGGTCTCTTCATCTGGCTGACGGCGCCTCCGTAAATTTTCTATCACAGGACCTTTATGTTGGCAATGCAAAAGGGTGGGACAAGAAACGCCACAGAAGCTCGTCTAACGCGACGGGGGCTTTTGCGCGCGAAAGAGCCCGCCCCGGGTGAACCGGGAGGTGGTGGTGGACGTGGCTCCTACATATTCGACCTGGGAGAACCCCGCTCCCTCCATCAGGCCCACAACCTCCCCCACGGGGAGCGCGCCGCCGATTCAGTCCGACCAGTCCTTGAGCGTGCGGTCCGGCGCGAGGGAGACCCCCTCCCTGACCACGATGTCCGCGAACATGAGGCGGCCCCCGGGCCGGAGCACCCGGAGGATCTCGCCAAAGCACCTGGCCTTTTCGGGGGAGAGGTTCAAGACCCCGTTTGAGATTGCAACGTCGAACGCGCTTTCTTTGAAGGGAAGCTCCTCCGCGCGTGCGCTGAGCGCGATCGCGTTTTCCGCACGGGCAAGCCCTATGTTCAGGGCCGCCCTGCGGACCATCTGGGTGGTGAGGTCTACGCCCACCGCACAGCCCTCTTTTCCCGCCACGCGAGATGCAAAGATGAGGTCGAACCCCGCGCCGCACCCCACGTCGAGCACCCTCTCCCCCGGATGGATCGGGCCGAGGGCAAAGGGATTGCCCACGCCGGTGAAGTAAAAGAGCACCTCCCCGGGGAGACCCTGAACCACGGCTGGATCGTAGCCCTGCGCTGCTAGCCCCGCGCTTCCCGTGGGATAGGTGAACCTGCCCTCGGGCGAGCGGGCCACCTCCACGTATTTTTTGCGCACCGCGTCGTGAATATTGGACGCGCTGAAGGGTTCGGCCATCAGTTTTGCCTCCTGAAAGTCCCGGCACCGGACCGGGCCTCACAGAATCAAGGTATCTTTGATCTTCGCGGGTGTCAATATGGGCCTTGGCCGCGAAAAGGACCAAAAACCGAGTCCACGTTGTTGCCAAGCCGGGCCAAAAGGTGCTAAATTATCATCTCTCATGAGTAGGATTAAGGTATATATTCAGGCTCTAAGGCTCCCCTTTCTCACCGGCTCGCTGATGCCTGTGTTCATGACCGGCGCGTTTGCGCTGAAAAAGGGGCCCTTCTCCCCCGTCCATTTCTTCCTGGTCCTCTTCGGGGTGGGCTTTGTCCAATTGGGGTCCAACGTGATAAACGACGTGTACGACGCGCCGGGCTCGGACCCCATAAACCCCTACGTCACGCCCTTCAGCGGCGGGAGCCGGGTGATCCAGGAGGAGCTCATGAGTACGCAGGCCATGCGGAGGCTCGCGTATATACTCTTCGGCCTGGGCGTGCTCTGCGGCCTCCCGCTGGTGCCCTCCAGGCCCATGGTGCTGGCGGTGGGCGCGGCCGGCCTCCTGGGGGGCTACCTCTACTCCGCAAACCCCGTGGGGTTTATGAACCGGGGGCTCGGCGAGCCGGTCATATTCCTGGTCTTCGGGCCGATCCTCACCCTGGGGGCATACTATGTGTTCACCGGAGAGCTCTCCCTCGCGGGGCTCGCGGTGGGGGTGCCGCTGGGGCTTCCCATTGCAGGGGTCATCTGGATAAACCAGTTCCCCGACCTAAAGGCCGACTCCGAGGCGAAGAAGCTCAACCTGGTGGTCAGGATGGGCACCAGGAGAGCCAGGTTCGTACACCCCTTGTTCATGTACGGCCCCTTCCTCGCGATTGGCCTTCTGGTGATAAAGTTCGGTGCTACCGGCTGGC
>JARFUL010000064.1 GCA_029289015.1 Syntrophobacteria bacterium
CCTGGATCCTCTTCGGAAAGCGGCACAAGACGAGGTGGCTCGACGATCTCCCCCTGCCCCTGGTGGCCAAGCCCCCGAGACGGGGGGCCCTGGGAAAGGGGGTCCGGCTCCTCACCACAGAACACGAGCTCGAGGCCCACCTGGCCGCGCCCGGGGTGGTATATCTCCAGGAGTACATCCCCCAGAGGGTAGACCTCCGGGTCGCGGTAATCAACTTCGAGGTGGTGCACCACTACTTCAGGATCGCGGCCGCGGGCGACTTCCGCTCCTCCTATCCCACGGGCGACATAATGCTCGGCCCCGCGGCCGACCCCCCCCTGAAAATTGCCCGGTCCCTGGCAAAAAACGCGGGCCTAAACCCCATCTGTGTGGACTTTATGGAGAGCCGGGGCGAGTGGCTCGTGGTGGACATCGGCCTCCTCTTCGGGCTCCCGGGATTTTCCGCGGCAGGGCTCGATCCCTACGAGATAATCTGTAAGATGGTGGAAAAAGGGCAACTTTGAGGTTTTAGGTGTAGGTTTCTCTAGCGCGAAATCCCAAATAGGGTTATTATCTATACGGACACCGTATAGGTTAAGCAACCCATTTTTGGGCGCGCGGGCCTTTGGCTTTTCGGAGTTCGCGTTGTCCAAAGTGTTGAGTTTTGTATCCGGGAAGGCCGGTTGACCGGTCAGATCGAGTCTTTGGCAGCATGCCGGATACGGTAAAGTTCGACATAAACGGCTACCAGAGGGAGATGAAGGAGCTTTTGGGTGAAGACTCCCAAGACTCCATCTTCTTCAAGGCGCTGGATTTTGCCTCCGAGTTCCACAGGGACCAGCGGAGGGCCACCAAGGAGGAGTTTATCAGCCACCCCGCGGAGGTGGCTAAAATATTGGCTGAAGAGCTCCAGATCTACGACCCCGTGGTGCTCACCGCGGCCCTGCTCCACGACGTTGTGGAGGACTCCTCCGTCACGGTGGACGACATAGAGGACCTCTTCGGCAAAGAGGTTAAAGAGGTGGTGGACGCGTGCACCAAGCTCGACCAGATGGGCTTGGACAGGCGCTCAACCACCTATCTGACCCATTCCAAGCTCTTTGATAGGGCCTCCACCAGGGTGGAGGTCCTTCTCGTTAAGCTCGCGGACCGGCTCCACAATATCCGCACCCTCAAGTCTCTGCCCGCGGGCAAGAAGCAGAGGATCGCCACGGAGACCATAGAGGTCTACGCGCCCATAGCGGAGGCCCTGTCCATAGACCACCTGAGGAGGGAGCTCTACAACCGGGCCCTGGAATACAAGTTCCCCAAGCGGGCCAAGCCCATCAAGCAGATAATACGCGCGCTCGAGGAGTCCAAAAAGCCCCGGGAGTTCATGGAGGAGGTCAAGAGGCTTCTCGACAACCAGGGCATACCCGCACAGGTGAGGTACAGGATACGGGAGCTGGAGGGCTACTACGACCCCCTCCGCAAGTCTGTGTCCCCCCAGTACGCGGGATACAGGGTCTCCTTGACCGTGGTGGCCAAGTCCCATGAGGACTGCTACAGGGCTCTCGGGGTGATAAACTCCCGGTTCCCGCCCCTGCCCCGCTCCATCAGGGACTTCATCGCGTCCCCCAAGTCCAACGGGTACAGCTCGCTCCACGTGCGGACCGACGTGGAGGGCGAGAGCTACCTCATAAAGATCCGCACCCCCAAGATGGACCGCTTCTCGCGGCTCGGGCCCCTGGCCCTGGGCACCAAGGGGGTGGTCCTGAGCGGCCAGTTCTGGAAGGACCTGAGCGAGATGGTCAACCTCATGGGCGGCTACCCGGGAGCCGGGTACCGGGAGGTGCTCAAGTCTTCCCAGGCCAAGGAGATCCTCGTGTACACGCCCCGGGGAGACCGCATCCCGCTCCCCATCTCCTCGGTGGTTCTCGACTTTGCTTTCAAGATCCACTCCGACCTGGGCGAGCGGTGCCTGGGCGCGATGATCCGGGGCAAGCGGGTCCCGCCCTCCCACGTGCTGAATGACGGCGACAGGGTCGAGATACTCCTCGCGGACGAGCCCGTCACAGAGGTGGACCCGGAGCTGGAAAAGGCCCTCAAGACCCTCAAGGCCAAGGCGCTGCTCGCGCGAAAGCGCCAGAGGGCCCTGGAGAACTTCTTCAGGGAGATGGGCGAGTCGCTCCTTCTCCAGGAGCTGGAGAGGTACAACCTCACCGAGAACGTCCTGGTCTCCGAGGACAGCCGCCAGGTGATGAACCTGCTCAAGGCCAAGGACCTCAACGCGCTCTGCCTGCTCATAGGCCACGACAAGGTGAGGGCCAGGGACTTCGTCAAGTTTTACCACAAGCTCGTTGGCCCGGAGTCCCACCCCGAGGACGGGAAAGGGGCCGAGGCCGAGCCGGTGGACTTCAACATCCATGACGTGCTGGAGCCCACGCTGTTCTGCTACAAGTACTCCTCCTGCTGCCACCCCTACCCCGGCCAGGACGACGTTGTCGCGGTCCTCTCCGAGAAGGGGCTCAGCCTCCACGCGAGGGAGTGCACCGAGCTGGACAGGTGGAGGGTCGCGGACCACGACAGGATACACATCCAGTGGGAGCCCATGGCGGAGCTAGGCGGACACAGGGCCCGGGTGGTGGTGAGAAGCGACTCCGCGCGGGACTTTCTGGCCTCCATGTCCAGGATACCCCAGCCCCAGCTCTTAAGGGGTTTCACGCGTTTCAACAGGGGTACCGGCGACTGGGAGGTGGTGCTCAAGCCCAAGACCGTGGGCCAGGTGAAGGAGATAATGTCCCATCTCATTGAGAGCGGCGAGGACGCGGTCTTCTCCCTCCTTCCCGGGTACGGGTCCATGGACGATTAGCCCGGGGGCTGAGCGTGGCCAAGAACTGCTGCTGGAACTGCAGGTTCTACATCGTCAGGGGCGACAACGAGCCCGTGATCCTCGCGTCCTCCATGTCCAACGTGTGCACCTTCTCGGAAGACCCGGACGAAACGAGGGGCTGGCACGAGCGCGCGCACCCCACCCCGCCGGGCTACGTGTGCCAGCACTACGAGGAGAGATTCTACTAGGCCGGGCTGGCCTTGGCCTGGGGCCCGGTTCTTTAAAAAATCGGGGAAAAAGGGTTTACAACCGGGCCGGGGGCTGTTATAAACACTTCTTCTCGGTTAAAATGTACCAAAGAGGTGTCTTAGCTATGGCCAGGGTTTGCGAGATATGCGGCAAGGGCAGGGCGGTGGGCAACAACGTCAGCCACGCCAACAACAAGACCAAGAGGGTCTTCCGCCCCAACCTGCAAAGAGTGCGCTCTGTCGATGACATGGGCCGGGTGAAGAGGATGAAGGTCTGCACCCGGTGCATCCGCACCGGTCTGGTGAAGAAGCCCGCGTAGGATATTTTTCCTGAAAAATTTTGGGCCGGAGAATCTTCCCCCGGCCCTTTTTCTTTTTTCCAGTTTTTTCTAGCGGCCCCCGCCTTTCTGGCCGTGGAACTCTCCAGTGGAGTTGATTCCCGCGTCCGGCGCGTTGGCCTTCCAGATGCCGCCCACACCGTCCGCGTTGGGCCCCACCACCATGCCCCGGGCGTCATTGTCCGTCGCGTTAAAGACATTGGTCCCGTTGAAGTACTCTTCTATCTGCCAGGTGCCGGTGGTCGGGGCTATCTGGAAGGTGCCGTTGGGGTTGATGGTCCCCTGCGCGTCGTTAATTCTCACCCCGTACTGAGGGTTGGTCACGTTCACGTCGAAGTCGGTCACCGTGCCGGGCCCGAAGTTCAGGGTCGCGTTAAAGGAGCCGCTCAGCACGTAGCCCGCGCCATTGCCCGCGTTCGCGTTGTTGTCCCACAGGTAGCCGTTTGAGCCGCCGGTGTAGTTGAATGACAGGTTCGCGGCCTGGAACACCGCAAGGGTCTGGACCGGGGTGGGACTGCCTTCCACGTAGAATCCCCGGGGCACGTAGAAATTGTAGCCCGTGCCGTCTATGGGGAACGCGTCCACAACGCCCTTGTCCCAGTAGCCCCAGGCCAAATACTCCCCTGCCAT
>JARFUL010000065.1 GCA_029289015.1 Syntrophobacteria bacterium
AGTCCGGGACCACCTTCACCAGGACCCTCCTCGTTCTCGGGCCGTCGAACTCGCAGAGGAACATTCCCTGCCAGGTGCCCAGCACCATGCGCCCGCCTTCAACGAACAGGGTGAGGGACGGCCCCGCGAGGGTGGTCTTCACGTGGGCCGGGCTGTTGCCCTCCAGGTGCTTGTAGTCCGCTTTCCAGGGCACCACCTGGTTCATCACCATGAGGATGTCCGTCTTTACGGTGGGGTCCGCGTTTTCGTTTATGGTGAGCCCGCAGGTGGTGTGGGGCGAGTAGACGTGGACCACGCCCCCCCTGGCCCCCGAATCGGCCACCACCCGGCCCACCTGGGGGGTTATGTCCACAAGCTCGGTCCTCGAGCCGGTCTTTACGGAAAGCTCTACCATCTTGGACATGACGGCCTCCTAAGGATCAGGGTATCTCAATGAGTCCGGTCCCCTCGGGCTTCGTTTGCTGCTCAAGGTCCGCGCCGGCCGCGTTGAGGGACCGCTCCACAAGGGCCATGCAGAAAAGGTTCCCCGGGGACGGGCCTTCATCTTCCGCCAGGTCCTGGGCCAGGGCCAACGCAATAAAACTCTCGTCCCTGTCTCCGTCGAGATAGAGGTGGACCGCGGTCTCACGGAGGCGGAACATGAGGTCACTCTTTACCTCCTGGGTGAAGGACGCGGCCAGGGCCTCGTCGATTATGTCGGCCCGCATGCTGGCCTGGGAGCTCCCGGGGAGCACTATGGGCGAGTCCTTGAGGCTCCTCAGCTTCTCGGCATGGGGGACTATGAGCTCCTGGGGCAGGAGGTAGGCCCTGAAGGTCTCCCATTTGGCCGCGTCCGCCGACCTTTTCAGGTGTTCCGCAAGAGAGTCCCCACCGGCTTCCATTATGGACGAGACGAGGGACGGGGGCGCGGGTCCGCACAGCTCCTTGAGCCTGTCGAAGAGCTGGTGCGCGCCCCTGGGCGGGGTCAGCCCCCTGGCCTTTGCCACATCGAGGCCGAACCTCACCAGGTGAGCCCCGTGCGCGAGCGGTATCTCCCTTGCGTCCAGCCCCTTCTCCCGCCTGAAGTTCCTGAGTACCTTCTCGGCCCCTGCCCTGCTGGCCTGGGCGCTCTCCAGGTTCCTTATGCCCACCTTCCCGTCAACCACAAAGAGCGCGATCCTCTGCTCTGAGCCCGCGGGCAGGGCCATTATGACCGCCTCGGTCCCGGTGGGGTCCACCCGGGAAGCCCACACATAGGGAGCCAGCGGCTCCGGCCCCTTGACCAGAACCCTCCGGCCCTCCCCGCGTGCCCCCTTCTCCTCGTCCTCCCTGAGGCACCCCGCGTTCCTCAGCCTGTATGCGGCCCTCTTGACCGCCTTCCTGTAGCGCTTGTCGCTATGGAGGCCGGATATCTCGGTTAGGAGCTCCCCGGCCAGGGGGGTCTTTACGTCGCCCAAGCTCTCAACAAGGGCCAGCGCGAGCCTCGGGGACTTGGACAGGGACTCCCTTAACGACTCGATATGGCTCTGGGACGCGTTCGGCCCGTGCCCCCGGATGGAGACGAGGTCCACCAGCTCCCTGAGCCGCGCGGCCTCCTCCCCGGAAAGCCCCGAACCCTGCGATCTCTTCTTTTTAGCCATAAAAGGGCCCAACCCGTGAAACATTGGCGCGGAAAACACCTCATCTTATATCACTTTTGGACCGGGCAGCCAACCCTTCCCGCTGAGCCCACAAGCTGTGCTATAATGGCATCCTTGGAGGATGGTTTGGACGCAGAAGAATTAAGGGATTTCCTCGACGCGCTCGAAGAGAAGCTGGGCCACAGGTTCTCCGAAAGCCGGAGGCTCATGGAGGCCCTGACCCACAGATCATGGGCCCACGAGCAGCCGGACAGGACCCTAAGGAGCAACGACCGCCTCGAGTTTCTGGGGGACGCGGTCCTGGAGCTGGCCATAAGCCATCTCCTCTTTAAAAGGTTCCCGGAACTGACCGAGGGGGGGCTCACCAAGTTCAGGAGCGCGCTGGTGAACCGGAACAGCCTGGCCCAGAAGGCGAGGTCCCTGGGGCTGGGCGAGGTTGTGCTCCTGGGAAAGGGGGAGGAGAAGACCCGCAGCCGCTTGAAGCCATCTATCTTAGCAGACACCTTCGAGGCGGTGCTGGGAGCCCTCTACATGGACGGGGGGTTCGGGGCCGCGATCTCCCTTGTGGAGAGGATATTCTCCCGGGAGCTGACCCAGGAGCCCGAGTCGGTCCTGGGGGGCGACTTCAAGACCCTGCTCCAGGAGAGGACCCACACCCTCTACGGCAGGCCCCCGTCCTACCGGCTCGAAGCGGAGGAGGGGCCGGACCACCACAAGAGCTTTGTCATGTTCGTTATGGTGGAGGGGAGCGTCCTGGGCGTGGGCAGGGGCACTTCCAAGAAGGAGGCACAGCAGGAGGCCGCGCGCGAGGCCCTTTTGAAGATTGAGGAGGCCAGTTGAGCAGCCGTCTCGTCGTGCCGGTGTTCGTCTCCCACCGGGGCTGCCCCCAGCGCTGCCTCTTCTGCAACCAGCGCGCGATCGCGGGCCCGTCCCTGGAGCCCGGGGATGTAGCGCGCGAGGTCCTGACCTTCCTTGCCCGCGCGAAACCCAGGCCCAAGGAGCTGGTGGAGGTGGCCTTCTACGGGGGAAGCTTCACCGCGATAGACCATGAGCTCCAGCGCTCGTTTCTAGAAGAGGCCCACTCCCTGATCGAGGAGGGTCTCGTGGGCGCGCTCCGGGTCTCCACCAGGCCGGACAGCCTGCCCGATGAATCCCTCGACCTTCTCAAGAGGTACAGGGTGCGCACCGTGGAGCTGGGCGCGCAGTCCATGAACGACCGGGTGCTGGCCGAAACCCAGCGGGGCCACAGCGCACAAGATACGAGACACGGGGTCAGCGTGTTAAAGGAGCGGGGCTTCTTCGTGGGGGTCCAGCTCATGGCCGGGCTTCCCGGGGACACGCGAAGCTCCTTTTTTCGCAGTGTAAACGAGACCATCTCCCTCGCGCCCGACCTGGTAAGGATCTACCCTACCCTGGTGCTGGAAGGCACCGGCCTTGCCGAAAGGTACCGCGAGGGAAGCTACCTCCCCTTGCCACTTGATGAGACCGTGGTCCTCCTTGCCCGCGCGGTGAAGATGTTCGAGGACGCGAATATCCGGGTGGCCAGGCTGGGGCTGCCGCTATTCGGCGTCTTCTCCCGGCCGGAGTATATCCTGGCCGGGCCCGCGCACCCGAGCCTGGGCTATCTGGTGAGGGCCCGGATGGCTTTGAGCGCGCTCGTCGCGTTCCTCGACGAGGAGCGGCCCGCTGCGGTCTCTTTGGCCATCGGAGCGTCCAGCCGCCACATCTCGGAGGTGCGGGGCCCCGGGAACTCCAACCTGGATACGCTCAAGGCAAAATTCTCCCTGGAAAGGATCGAAGTGATCGCGAGGGAGGGTCTTGAGAGGCATGAGTATGAGCTTTTCTGGAGATAGGAAAGACGCGAGTCCCTTCAGGTCCGGGTTCGTGGGGCTGGTGGGGCCGCCCAATGTGGGC
>JARFUL010000066.1 GCA_029289015.1 Syntrophobacteria bacterium
CCGCGGGGAGCGGAACCACGGTCGCGGACGTCAACGCGCTCCTGAAGAACTACACGCAGGTGGAAAAGATGATGCGGAAGATGAAGAAGATTTCCAAAAAGCCGGGCGCGGGGCTCCCGTTTCCCCTCTAAAGAGAATTCCTTCTTTCAGTGAAACAGTTAATAGGTTAGAATATTATAATTAGGAGGTAGGTTATAGCAATGGCGGTGAGGATAAGAATGACGAGGATGGGGAGGAAGAAGAACCCACATTACCGTATTGTGGCCGCAGATTCCAGGGCTCCCCGGGACGGCCGACACCTCGAGATAATCGGTTACTATAACCCTCAGACGGAACCTGCCACTACCAAGGTGGACGAGGAGAGACTCAACTACTGGATGGAAAGAGGCGCGAAGCCGAGCCGGACGGTAGAGAACATAATATCGGGCCTTGGTCTCCTGAAGAAATAGAGGCTGGTTTTGGGGGACCATGATGGTTCCAGGGCCATAATACATCTTGTTGAATGCTGATTCCTTCCGTTGATTCTCAAAACGCGAAAGAACATGCGCTTGGGGGCTACCATCATGAACATGAAGCAACTCATTGAGTACATTGCGAAGGCTCTGGTGGACAATCCTGATGAGGTTAGGGTAACCGAGGTGGAAGGGGAGCAGACATCCGTCATCGAGCTCAGGGTAGCAAAAGAGGACTTGGGAAAGGTGATCGGCAAGCAGGGCCGCACCGCGCGGGCCATGCGCACTATTTTGAGCGCTTCCTCCACCAAGATCGGGAAACGGGCGGTTCTGGAGATTATCGAGTAACGCCCCAATGGCCACAGAAGAGTTGGTCTCTGTAGGCAAGGCGGTTGCGACCCACGGGGTAAAAGGCAGGGTGAAGGTTGTCCCCTACGGGACTACCCTTGCTGCGCTGAGTCCGGGAGGGCGCATCCTTGTCAAGGACAAAGACGGGGTTCGCGCAATGACCCTGGAACATGTGAGCGCCGAGGGCCAAAGGCTGATAATCGGGCTGAAAGGGGTCAACACCCCCGAGGAGGCGAAAAGGACAATTATAGGCCGCGAGGTGGCCCTCAAAAAGGAGGACCTCCCGCCCGCCAACACCCTGGAGGGAGAATTTTACGTCTACCAGTTATTGGGGCTCGAGGTACAGACCACCCGGGGCCGCCGCGTGGGAAAGGTGGTGGGGGTGCTTGAGACCGGAGCCCACGACATATATGTGACGAAAGATGAAGAAAACGAGTATCTTATACCCGCCCACGAGGAGGTGATAGTAAAGGTGGACCTCTTGGGGGGCCGGATAGTGGTGGAGGATATAGAGGGGCTTTTCGAGACCTGACAGGGGCTTAGGTTCCGTTTTAAGCTTCCCCACCCTGCAAACAGACGGACTGGGGAAATTTTATTGCCCTTAAAACGCGCTGCCAAGCGCACATTTTAGGATTATGCTCTTTGACATTATTACCATTTTTCCGGGGCTTTTTGAGCCTTTTCTGTCCTCGGGCGTACTGGGAAGGGCCGTGGCGAGCGGTGTGGTGGAGGTCCGGGTGGTGGACCTCAGGGACCATACCGAAGACCGCCACCGCACCACGGACGACCGTCCCTACGGCGGCGGCGCGGGGATGGTCATGAAGGTGGAGCCCATTGCCCGGGCCATCGACGCGCTCAGGTCCGAGGGGCCCGAAGGCACGGTGGTTCTTCTCACCCCCCAGGGCAAGACCTTCGACCAGGAGACCGCCCAGAGGTACGCGAAGAAGGACCGCGTCATTCTCGTGTGCGGTCGCTACGAGGGGGTGGATGAGCGGGTGAGGGCCAGATACGTGGACGAGGAGCTCTCCGTGGGCGACTTCGTGCTCTCGGGGGGCGAGCCCGCGGCCCTGGTGGTCCTGGACGCGGTGGCCAGGCTCAAGGAGGGGACCCTGGGCTGCCAGGGGTCCCTGGACGAGGAGTCCTTTTCCGGAAACCTCCTGGAGTACCCCCAGTATACCCGCCCCCCCGAGTTCGAGGGCGCGGCGGTGCCCGAGGTGCTCCTGTCGGGAGACCACGGCGCGGTGAAGAGGTGGCGCAGGCGCAACGCGCTCCTCAACACCTTCAGGCGCAGGCCCGATCTTTTGGCCCGGGCCTCCCTGACACCCGAGGACCGGGACCTTTTGAGGGCGGCTCTGTCCGGGGAGGAGGAGTGAGCGCTTCTGGCCTCTATGTCGCGCTGGTCCACCACCCGGTTCTGAACCGGCGGGGTGAGGAGGTCGCGGCCGCGCTCACCAACCTCGACCTCCACGACCTCGCGCGCGCGGCCAAGACCTTCGGGGTGGCCGCGGTCTACGTGGTCACCCCAATCGAGGACCAGCTCGAGCTGGCCGGGGCCATCGTGGCCCACTGGCGAGAGGGCGCGGGGGGCCGGTCCAACCCGCTAAGAAGGGAGGCCATGGAGCTTTTGAGGCTCAAGGAGTCCCTCGGGGACGCGGTGGAGGAGGTGGCCGGACTGGAGGGCGAAACCCCCCTCGTTGTGGCCACCGCGGCCAGGCCGAGGGTCCCGGTTGTCGCGGTGGAAGAGGTGAGGCACGCGCTGGCCTCGAAAAGGCCGGTTCTCCTGGTGTTCGGCACCGCGTGGGGGCTCAGCCAGCCGCTCATCGAAGGCGCGGACATGGTGCTTGAGCCCATAAGGGGCCAGGGCTCCTACAACCACCTGTCGGTGCGCCAGGCCGCGGCCATCTATTTCGACAGGCTGTTCGGGCGCTGAGCGCGCGGGATTTTTTACTAAGATTGGGCCGCGACGGGTGCGGCATTAAAACGAGCCATATAAAGATTGAAGATATAGGAAGGAATGAAAAAATGAGCAATGTGATCGCTGACCTGGAGAAGGAGCAGATGAGGACCGATATGCCGGACTTCAAGCCCGGTGATACGGTCAACGTATATGTGAGGATCCAGGAGGGAGAGAAGGAGCGCGTCCAGGTCTTCAAGGGCGCGGTGATCAGCAAGAGGGGGGGCGGCATCCGCTCCACGTTCACGGTGCGGAAGGTCTCCTACGGCATAGGCGTGGAGAGGATATTCCCCCTGCATTCACCGTCGCTGGAGAAGGTGGAGATCGTCACGAGGGGCAGGGTGCGGCGGGCCAAGCTCTACTACCTGCGCAAGAGGGTCGGCAAGGCGGCCAAGATAAGGGAGAGGATGGATTAGCGGCCATGGGGCCTCATCGGGCTCCCCTCTATCCGGCCTACGAAGCCATGGGGCTGTGGCTGGAGGCCCGACTCAAGGAGGAGGGGTTTGCCCGGATCGTGGGCCTCGACGAGGCGGGCAGGGGCCCCCTCGCGGGGCCGGTTGTGGCCGCGGCGGTGATTCTCGGCCCCGGGGCGAACATCCCCGGGCTCGACGACTCCAAGAGGCTCTCTCCCCGGAAGAGGGAAGAGGTCCACTCCCGCATAGTCGAGGCCGCGGTGGCCTTCAGGATCGCGGTGGTGGGGCCGAAAGAGATAGACCGGACCAACATCCTCGAGGCCAGCCTGAAGGCAATGGCTGACGCGGCAAAGGGGCTTTCGGGCGAAAGAGACATCCTTTTAGTGGACGGCCCCTACAAGGTTCCCCTCCCCATACCCCAGGTTCCGGTGGTGAAGGGCGACAGGTTCGTGCCCTCGGTTGCCGCGGCGTCGGTGCTGGCCAAGGTGGAGCGAGACAGGATCATGGTCAGGCTTCACGAAAGATACCCCGGCTACGACTTCCACCGCCACAAAGGCTACCCCACGAAAGCCCACAGGGAGGCCATTGCCAGCCTGGGACCCTCTCCTGTGCACCGCAAGAGCTTCAAGGGTGTGAAAGAGCACCTCAGGTAAAGCTCGGGCAGTTATTTAAAACGGTTTCAGTCAACCCGGAGGTCTCTTGCCGGTCTATTCGGGAAAATCCACCGGGGGCCGCAAGGCCCTCGGGAGCGCGGGCGAGGCCGCGGCTGTCAGATATTTACAAAGCCAGGGCTACGAGATAGTTGAGACCAACTACCGCACCAGGACCGGCGAGATAGACATAGTGGCCCGGGACGGCCCAACCTACGTGTTCGTGGAGGTGAAGGCCCGGTCCAGCCTGGCCTTCGGCAGCGGAGTCGACGCGGTGGATTCCAGGAAGCGGGCCCGCATCGTGAAGGTGGCCGAAGAGTGGCTCTTCGAGAACAAAGTGGAGGACGCTCTCGTGCGGTTCGATGTGGTCGCGTTGACCCGCTCCGGGAGAGGAGACCTGGAAGTTGAGCTCATCAAGGACGCGTTCCAGGCCGAGTGGGCCCCGTGAAACAGGCGCGGGGGAGCTCTTTGTGGTGGCCACCCCCATCGGCAACCTGGGGGATATAACCATAAGAGCCCTGGAGGTCCTCAACGCGGTGGACTTCGTGGTCGCGGAAGACACGAGGAGGACCAGGGGGCTCTTCACCCACTACGGCATCTCCAAGGAGCTGATAAGCCACCACAGGTTCAACGAGAGGAAGAGGGCCCGGGAGGTGGTGGCCAGGCTGAAAAAGGGCCAGAGCGGCGCGCTGGTTACCGACGCGGGCACCCCGGGGCTCTCCGACCCCGGAGCCGTGCTGGTGGCCGCGTGCCACCACGAGGGGATAAGGGTGGTGCCGGTGCCGGGCCCGTCTGCCGTGGCCGCGGTCCTGTCCGCGTCCGGCTTCAGCGCAGACTCGTTCCTCTTTTTAGGGTTTCCGCCGCCCAAGAAGGGCAAGAGAGAGAGGCTCCTTGAGAGCCTGAAAAATGCAAAGGGGCCCTTTATCTTCTACCACCCGCCCAGAAAAGTGGGCAGGTTCCTGGAGGAGGTGAGGGAAGCCCTGGGGAACCGCGGGGTCTTTATCGCCAGAGAGGTCACCAAGCTCCACGAGGAGCTGATGAGCGGCTCCATGGACGAGGCCCTGGCCCATCCCATCGTGGCGAGGGAGCTGGGCGAGTATACCATCGTGGTCCAGGGCGAGTCCCGGGTCTCGGAGCCCGAGGAGTTTTCCAAGGAGAGGCTGTGGGCCCTGATCGCTGAGCATGGTCTCACCCTCAAGGACGCGGTGGAGACCGTAGCCAAGGAGTTCAACGTCAAGCGGTCCAGGGTCTATGAGGAGGCGCTCAAGATCAAAAAGCGCCTTGAAGATGACGCGGGTTAGGATATCCTCTTTATAGGCGTCTTTTTCCTGCCGGATGAGAGGCCGAGCGGTTTGGGAGCATGATGGCGACGAGGAAACTGAGAATAGTCAACGACCTGGGGCTCCACCTTCGGGCCGAGGGTCTTTTTGCCAAGACCGCAGGGGGTTTCGACGCGAAGATCGAGGTCCGGTGCGGCGGCGAAGCGGTGGACGGCACCGACGTAACCGGGCTGTTGAGCCTTTCGTGCGCGAAGGGGGCCTTCATCGAGGTGGCCGCGTACGGCCCCGAAGGGGAGGACGCGGCCCAGGGCCTGCTCGAAAAGCTCATGAGCTTCAAGACCGCCCGCGAGGTCGAGGGCCACCTGATGGGCGTGCTGACCGATCAGTATACCGAGGATTTTCTCAGGGACAGGGCAACAGATGGCTAAGGAATACGAAAAGATCGTTTGCCGCAACAAGACCGCGGCCAGGGACTATCATCTCAGCGAGCCCATGGAGGCGGGCATGGTGCTTTTGGGCACGGAGGTGAAGTCCCTGAGGGAGGGCAGGGCGAACCTCAAGGACAGCTTCGTGGCCATAAAGAACCGCGAACCGTATCTCATGAACTGCTACATCAGCCCCTACTCCCACGCGGGCCAGTTCAACCACGAGCCCGAGCGGCCCAGGAAGCTCCTAATGCAGAAGAGGGAGATAAACAAGCTCATAGGCAAGGTGACGGAGCGGGGCTTTACCGTGGTCCCCCTGAAGATATACTTCAAGGGCGCGATAGCCAAGGTGGAGGTGGCCCTGGCAAAGGGCAAGAAATCCGTGGACAAGAGGGAGACCCTCAGGAGAAAGACCATGGAGCGGGAGATGGAGCGCGACATCAAGAGGAGGCGTTAGCCGCGACAAGCCGGGGCCCAGTTCCTTCGGGCTGATCAATAATAAAACCCCTGCTCAAAGGCCGGGCTACTTAGCTTGACACCCGGCAGCGCGGGGATTCTAGTTTAACTGTAAGGTACAACCAAAAGGGGGCGAAACGGGTTCGACGGAGTTAGTGAAGCCCAGGTTGCACGCCGAGGTACTGTCTGCTCGTAAAACAGGCAGAAACGCATAGACGCGGACGATTACGCGTACGCCGTGGCTGCTTAAAGGCCACCGCCCTCTCGGTTCTTCCCCGTGAGGCCGAAAAGGGCGCCGATTAGCGGGGTTGCCTCTCTCTAATGCCCACTAAGAGGGCGGCGAGAATTTAGTGGGATAGCTGCACCGGTATCCGGCTTGGGGGAGCCCGGTCCGGCGAATACCAAAACCCATGATAAGCGTGTAGAAGCCTCGGTGGAATATCTTCGGACGCGGGTTCAACTCCCGCCGCCTCCACCAATTTGTATTGATTTCAGGAGGTTACCAGCATAGGTGGCCTCCTGATTTTTGTATGGATGTTGTACCGCCGGGCGGCAAAAATAAGCTCATATCGGAGAGCCCAGAGAAATCGAAGGCTGGAATGGGGGCTTGCTTACGAGTAGAAACGTTCGCAGGGATATGAAAATAATATTCGAGTTAGCCAGGAGCGTTTAACCTGCTGAGATGTTAGGCTAGAGCCAAATATGCAAATATTGATTACCTCACCTTCAGTATCACCACCAGCACCTGCATCCTCCCAAAACGGTTGCTCGGTTCACCTCAGAACAAAAATACGGTATCATGGACATTAGTCCATCTACGCCACATTCAAGCTCGATCTATCTGTAAGTTGCTTCGGGATTTATCCGGGGGGCAGGGAGTCATTTTCTCATATCAATCTGTATAAATTGAGAAAACCCACTCAAATAGTAAGCCTTGTTTTGTGGGAGGGGGCTTGATGAAAGACGAGGCCGCAACAGAAGGGCAGCTTATACATAAGCCGATGAATCTTAGGCAGCGGGTTGCTGAGCTAAAGGCAGCGAAAGCAAAGCTTAAGCGGGCGGAGGAGGCGCTGAAGGAGAGTGAAAAGAAATACAGATTGTTATTGAAGAACCTTCCGAATATTGTTTACAAAGGATTCAAAGACTGGTCTATCGAGTTTATTGACAACAAGATCGAGTTATTGACCGGTTATAGCATGGATGAATTTAATTCCAGGAGAATGAAATGGTCTGACATAATTATCAAGGATGATATTGGACCAGCAAAGGAAAAGTTTATCCAGGCCCTGAAAACAGATAAGTCATACGTAAGAGAGTATAGGATCAGGAATAAGTATGGGAATATCCTTTGGATACAGGCGAGGGGACAGATAGTTTGTAATGAAAATGGGGATCTTGAATATGTAAGCGGTGTCTTTTTTGATATCACTGAGCGCAAGCGTGCGGAAGAGATGCTTAAGCAATCACGCGACAAGCTGGAAAAACGGTTTGATGAGCGCACCATAGAACTGTTAAAGTTAAATAAGAAGCTGCAGTATGAGATAGAAGAAAGAAAAGAGGTAGAGAATGATCTGAGAAAAAGAGAAGCTGAATTGGAGATTCAAACCAATAAGCTCGAAGAATTAAATGCTGCATTGAGGGTTCTACTGGAACGGCGGGAGGAGGATAAGAAAGAGCTGAAAGAAAATGTCTTG
>JARFUL010000067.1 GCA_029289015.1 Syntrophobacteria bacterium
GATTGAGGACCAGGCTCTTCCCTGAAGTCAACCCGGCCCAGAGCCGCTCACTTCCTCCCCCCATACATCGCGAAGATCCCGTACTTGAAGTGGCACTCCACGTCGTTGAACCCCGCGGCGCGAAGGGCTTCCATCTGGTCCCTGAGGGGCTCTATCTTTTCGTAGTGGTCCTTCGCGGTATACCTCTCCACGAAGTAGTTGTAATCACTGTCTATCTTTAAGGCTGCCTTCCTCTCGGCCATCCACTCCTGCCAGAGCCTTATGTGCCACTCTTCCATCACGCGGGACGGCGAGACCACCATGTCTATGTTCACGAAGTACCCGCGCTCCTTCAGCGCGGAGTAAATGCAGCGAAAGAGCGCCCTTTTGTCCCCAGCCTCAAGATGGTGGATCGCTAAAGACGAAACAACCAGGTCGAAGCCGGATAGCTCCACCTCATCTTTTATTAGCTCCTGGAACGTGGCCCGGATGAACCGCGCGTGTCCAAACCCTTCGAGCCTCTCCCTGGCCCTGTCCAACATGTCCCCGGAACCGTCCACCAGGGTCGCGTCTATGGTGCCGTCCAGGTCAACGAGGGCGCGGGTGAGGACGCCGTCGCCGCACCCCAGGTCGAGGACCCGGTTCTTTTTGCCCCGGCCCAAAAAATGGCTGTAGAACGACCCGAGCATCCAGAGAAGCCTCTCCCGCTCCACCACCACCAGGTCCGCGGTGTCCAGGTACTTTTCCCCGTGGCCCCTTTCGGACCAGTGACTCTTTTCAAACTCCGTCATGAACAAATCTCCTTTGCCGCCCCCCGAATAATGGCTTACCAATTATCAATGAACCCATGCCCCCTGTCCAAGAAATAATATCCAAAAGGGTGAGGCGTTCACGGGGCCGCGGGCCCCGCGCGCGTCTTCCCCTTGACATACACCCAACCTTCACCTACAATGGAGATAAACACGCTGGCCCGCGCGCTGGGGCCGGCAAATCTTTCTTGCGATAAAAAGGGCCATGAACCGGACCATCCTGAACCTCAAGATACCCCGTTTTCTCACCCGGCTGCACCGCGGGAAGGACCCCGCGCTCAGGAGGCGGCCGCTGGCCGTGGCCCAGCCCACAGCCAGGGGACGGATCATCGCACCCTCCGAAGACGCGCTCGGGGAGGGCGTGACCCCGGGCATGCCCTGGGTCAAGGCGAAGAGGAGCTGCCGCGCGCTGGTGCTCGTGCCGCCGGACCCGGTCCTCTACAGGGAGGCTCAGGACGTCCTGATGGAGGAGCTCACCAGGTTCACCCCTCTGGTGGAAGCCGCGGCCTGGGGGAGCTTCTTCCTCGACCTCACGGGAACGAACCTCTTTTTGGGCCCTCCCGCGGACGCGGCGGTGAAGGTCCGGGACGGGGTGAAGGGGGCCGCGGGCTTCCCCTCCAGGTTGGGGATTGCGGCCAACAAGCTGGTGAGCCGGGTGGCCGGAGCCCTCACCCGCCCGCTGGAGCTCCTCTCCGTATATCCCGGCGAGGAGGCGCGGTTCCTCGCGCCCCTCCCCGTAAGCCGCCTCCCCCGCCTGGGCGAGGCCGCGAGCGCTATTCTGGAGGGGGAGCTCGGCGTGGCCACCCTGGGCTCTCTGGCCGGCCTGGACGTGAGGCTCATCACCTCCGTGTTCGGGAGACGCGGCCTGGAGATATCCCGCATGGCCAGGGGCGAAGACCCCTCCCCGGTGGAGCCCCCCGGGGCCCGCGCGCTCCTGACGCGCTCCTGTGAGATCCCCGGCGGGGAGATATGCCTCGAGAAGCTCCTGGGCCGGCTCTTCAGGCTCTCCGAGGGGCTCGGCAGGGAGCTTCGCGCAAAGAACCGGGTGCCGGGCGCGCTCTCTCTTGAAATAGTCTACGCCAACGGCGCGAGGGCCCGGGGCCGGGCCCGGTCCGGGAGCGCGGACGACAACCTCGACGCGGCCCTCTTCGCGAGGGCCTCCTCCATCCTCGCACGCGTCCTCAAAAGGAGGATCAGGGTGAGGGGGATGGCCCTCTGCGCGCTCGACCTCGGGCTGCCGCTGCCCCAGCTCTCCCTCTTCCCCGAGCACGGGAGCAAAACACGGGCCCTGAGCGAAGCGGTGGACAGGATACGGGCCCGGTTCGGGGAAAAGGCGGTCTTCTTTGGAAGAAAAGGAATATTCTAGGAGAGGTTAAGGGGGCCTGACAAACT
>JARFUL010000068.1 GCA_029289015.1 Syntrophobacteria bacterium
CCTGGAACCCGTTGCAGATCCCTATCACCAGGCCGCCCCCTTTCACGAAGCCAACGATCTCGTCCCCCAGGTGGACCCTGAACCTCTGCGCGAGAAGCACCCCCGCGCCGTGGTCGTCCCCCCAGGAGAACCCGCCGGTGAACGCGATGATGTGAAAATCCCCCAGCCTCACCCTGCCTGATATGAGATCGCTCAGGTGCACCCTTTGGGCCTCGGCCCCGGCCAGCATGAAAGCGTGCTGGGTCTCGAGGTCGCAGTTGAGGCCAAAGCCCGCGAGTATGAGCGCCCTCGGCACCATGTCAGACAAGCTCCCCGAAGGGCTTTTGGTACGCGGCCCTTATCTCTTCCAGGTCCAGTTCAGCCAGGGTCTCCTTGCCCCTGGTTATCCTGAAGGTCTTCTCTTCGGTCACCCTTCCCACCCTCGCGGCGGCCCGGCCCTGCAGCACCGCTTCGAATCTCTTCGCGTCTTCCGCCGCGACGGAGACGATGAACCTGCCCGCGGACTCTGAGAAGAGCACCCTTTCGGGGCTGAGGCCCCCGGCTTGGACCACCCGGTCGAGGTCCAGGCGGAGCCCCGCGTCCCCCGCGAGCGCGCACATGGGACCGTGCACCCCGATGCCGCCCCGGCCAAGAGCCCGGCAGGAGGCCACGAGCCCCTCGTTCATCGCGGCGCCAAGCGCGCGGTAAAGATCGAGGTTTGCTTCCGGGTCCACCCTGGGCACGTTGAGCCCCACCTCCCCCAGGAGCTCGTAGTACTCCGAGCCCCCCAGCTCGTCCCTGGTCTCCCCCAGGACATACACGATGTCGCCGGGGAGCTTGAGGTCAAAGGTCACGCAGTGGGTTACGTCGGCTACTATCGCGGTGGTGGTGAACTGGAGCGTGGGGAGCCCGGAGACCTTGCGGGTCTCCCCGAAGGGCCCCTTGAGGTTGCCGTCTATGTACATGGAGTCCTTGCCGCTTAGGAGCGGGATGGAGTACGCGCTGCATATGTCCTTTAGCGCGCGGCAGGAGCGGGCAAGCTGCGCGGCCTTGTATTTGCCGTCGGGGTTGGACACGGGGTTGTACTGGATGTTGGGCCAGCAGAAGTTGTCCAGGCCGCCCACTGTGTCGAGATCGCCCCCCACCGCGACGACCCTTCGCACAGCCTCGTCTATGGTCGCGGCGGTCATGTGGTAGGTGTCTATTTTGGAATACGAAGGATTGACCGCCTGGGAGACTGCTAGCCCCTTTTTCGAGGTGAGCACGGGCCTCAGCACCGCCGCGTCGCCCGCGACCCCGCGGATGTAGTGCTTCACTGCTGAGCCGCCCTGGACCTCGTGGTCGTACTGCCGGTGGATCCACTCCTTGGACGCGATGTTGTCCCTTGAGAGCATCTTTAGCACCAGGCCCCCGATCTCTTCCGGCGGGCCCAGCACCGGCTCGAAGAGGGACCGCATCTCAGGCGGCGCCCACAGGGCCTCGAACTCCCACCTGGGGAATCCGGACTCCAGAAGGTCCACGTTTACGTACGCGCAGGTCTGGCCCTGGTAGGTGATGTGGAGCTTGCCCGTGTTGGTGTAGGTGCCTATCTCCGTGGCCTCCACGTCGTGCTTCTCGGCCACCTCCAAAAGCTCGCCGAACTTCTCCGGCGGCACGGCCAGGACCATCCTCTCCTGGGACTCGGAGACCCATATCTCCCACAGATCGAGCCCCTCGTACTTGAGGGGCACCTTCTCCATCTGGACCTCCGCGCCGCCGGAGAACCGCATGGACTCGCCCACCGCGGAAGAGAGCCCCCCGCCCCCCACGTCGGTGAGAAAGCTGAAGAGCCCCAGATCCCTCGCGTCCACCACGAAGTCTATCACCTTCTTCTGGGTGTAGGGGTCCCCGATCTGGACGTGGCCCGCGGGGATGTGCTCGCCGAACTCCTCGGACGCCGCGGTGACCCCGTGGATGCCGTCCTTGCCGACTCGGCCGCCCACCATGACGATATGGTCCCCGGGCTCGGGCCGCTTCTCGTGGGACGGGCTGCCCAGGACCTCCTTGGGCGCGATGCCTATTGCTGTGCAGTAGACTAAAGACTTCCCCAGGTAGCTCATGTCGAAGTACGCGCCGCCGAAGACCGTGGGCACCCCGGACTTGTTGCCCCCGTCCTTCACCCCCTCTATGATCCCGTCCAGGAGCCTCTTGGGGTGGAGCTTCGGCCTGAGCTCGCCCCGGTAGTCCCTGGGCCCGGTCATGAACCCGTAGAGCCCGGCCACGAGCCTCGCGCCCTTGCCCGTGCCCAAAGGGTCGCGGTAGACCCCCACGATGCCGGTGAGGGAGCCGCCGTAGGCCTCCATGTTGGACGGGGAGTTGTGGGTCTCGCAGGTGATGACATAGTTATGATTCTCATCGAAGGTGGCCGCGCCCGCGTTGTCCCAGAGCACCGACACCACCCACGGCTTCTCTTCCTTTACCCTGAGGGTGGGCTCCTCGATGCAGCTCTTGAAGGGGTCCTTCAGCACGAATGTTTCGCCCGAGGCCAGGTCCCGGCAATGGAAGGTGCCCCTGAAGGTGTTGTGGTTGCAGTGGTCGGACCGGGCCTGCGCGATGTACTCCATCTCAACGTCCGTGGGGCCCGTAAGCCCCTTTTCGGCCCTCTGGGCCAAAACGTCGTCCCTGAGGAAGTACTCCCGGATCACGGGCACGTCCGCGGGGTGGAGCGCGAGCCCCCTCATGTCACTTATTTCCATGAGCTCCTCGTTGGACCCGATGGGGATGGTGTCCAAGGAAGGCTCCCTCTCCAGGATCACCCTGGCTATGGGCAGGCCGATCCCCTCCTTTGGGTCCCACTCGGGCTTCTCGATTATGCGCCAGCGCTGGATCAGGTCGTTGGCCAGCATCTCCCTCGCCACCAGCTCGAGATACTGCCTTTTTAGCCCCGGTCCCTTTATCACGTAGATGTGGGAGCTGTAGATGGCCTCCCCGGGCCCGAACTCGACCCCCAAGAGGTCTGAGACCGCCTCCTTTGCCGTGGCTCCCGGGTTGTCCCGCACCCCGGGCTTGTACCCCACCCAGATGAGCCAGTCGAAATCCTCGGCCAGGGGCTCGAAAGAAGAGATCTGGGTCACGGGGTTGGTGAAGATCTCGGTGCGGAGCCTTTCAAGCTCCTCTGCTGTGAACTCCCGGTCTATGGTGAGCACGTGGATCGCCCTGACGGTCTCCATCTCCAGGCCGAAGTAGTCCCGGGCCTTGGCGGAGACCGACGCGCCCAGGGGGTCGAAGAGAAGGGGCTTGAGGGCTATTTCCAGACGATGGGGCATGGGTCAGCCTTAAAGAGAGAGGGGCCAAAGGGAAGGATGGGAAGACCATCCTATGTGCCTGAACTCGGCCATGATACCTTCGATTTTGTTCGCCAGTCAAGAGCTATGGCGCGCCTTGTTCGGCCGGGTTTGACGTGTTATATTATCCCAAGCCTAATCTAGGGGTTATACGCATGGAAGGGCTCGCGCAAAACTTCACCCAATACCTGAACACCAACCCACTGCTCGCGGTGGCGCTGGTCTTTGCCGCGGGGGTTGCCGCGGGGTTCACCCCCTGCACCTACCCGCTGATTCCCATAACAGTGGGTATCGTGGGCGCGGACGCGGCAAAATCCAAGTTGAGGGGTTTTTTCCTCTCATTTCTCTACGTTTTGGGTTTCGCGGTGGTCTACGCCGCGCTGGGGCTCTTGGCCGGTCTCACGGGCCAGATGTTCGGCTCGGTCGCGTCCAGCCCCTGGACCTCCCTCATTATAGGCAACTTCTTCCTCTACTTCGGGCTGGCCCTCCTCGAGGTGGTGCCCATACCCTTTTTGAGCTATATTTCCAACCTGAACACCCCGGGCAGGTTCACGGGCAGGGGGCTCTGGTACATCCCGCTCGTGGGGGGAGGCTCCGCGCTGGTCGCGTCCACCTGCACCGCGCCCATCCTGGGCGCGCTCCTCACCTTCGTCGCGGTAAAGGGAAACGCTCTGATGGGGGGGATTCTGCTCTTCTTCTTCGCCCTGGGGATGGGGGTGTTGCTCATCGCGGTGGGCACCTTCACCGGGCTCGTCACCTCCCTGCCGAAGTCGGGCCGGTGGCTAACCATAATGCCCAAGGTCTTTGCCGCGCTCTTTATAATTACGGCCGAATACTTCCTGGTGGAAGCGGGGATGCGCTGGTTCTGAGGATGGACCGCGTCCCGTTGCCGCTTGGGTCCTCAGGGAAACCTGGGCATCCCGGATTGCTGCGGATATACTTACCTGGACGGCTGAGCGTGTTTTTGGACTGAAACTTCCCTGTAAGGGCTGACTATGCTTTCGAAAAGGCTGGTTGCACTGTTTTTTCTCCTGGCCCTTGCCTCTCCCCTGGCGCTCCTTGCCAAGCAGGAAGGCACCGGTGTGGGCGATCTGGTGCTTGACTTCACGCTGGAGGACATTGACGGCAAGACGCACGTTATCAAAGATTGCCGCGGCCGGACCGTTATGCTCTACTTCTGGGCCACGTGGTGACCCGCGTGCAGGAAGAACATCCCCAGGCTGGGGAAACTTTACAAAATGAACCTGAACAACCTTACCATCCTGTCGGTGAGCATCGGCGCGCGCCAGACCCCGGAATTGGTGAGAAGATACCGGGACTACTACGAGATACCCTACCCCATCCTCTTTGACACGGACATGGAAGTAACCCGCGCCTACAACATTAAGGGCATACCCACCTTCATCATGGTGGACGAACAGGGGGTCATCCAGTACAGAAACTACGTCATGCCCCCCGAATACCTGGAAATGGTTGAATAGACTTCCCGGAAAGGAGGTTTCTTCGACATGGCACTCAAGAGGGCGGCAGCCTTGGCCCTGGCCCAAAAGGAGATGAAGGGCAAAAAGGCGCCGGATAAGCTACGTGGGGTCCCTGGCTCCCGAGGAGCTGGACAGGTATCTCAAGTAGAAGAGCCCGATACCAGGGAATCGGGCGGCTGCGCGGG
>JARFUL010000069.1 GCA_029289015.1 Syntrophobacteria bacterium
TCTCCACCATCCTCTTTCGCTGGGCTCTATTCACCTCTATCACCGACTTTACGATCTTGAGGTCGTAGCCCAGGCTGTCGGCCATCTCCGCGAACGCGCTGGTGTCTTTGGGGAAGCAGGAGCCGCCGAACCCGGGCCCGGGGTGGAGGAACTTGGAGCCTATGCGCCCGTCGAGGCCCATGGCCTTGGCCACCACGTGCACGTCCGCGCCCGCGAGGTCGCAGAGGTTGGCCACCTCGTTTATGAAGGAGACCTTGGTGGCCAGGAACGCGTTGGACGCGTACTTTATCATCTCCGCGGTCTTTATGTCCGTGAGCACGAAGGGGGTATCCCTGAGATAGAGCGGCCTGAAGAGGTCCTTCATTGTCTCCGCGGCCCTTTCGGACTCCGCGCCGATCACCACCCTGTCGGGCCGCATGAAGTCCTCGATCGCGGAGCCTTCCCTCAAGAACTCCGGGTTGGACACGATGTCGAAGGGGAGCTCCTCGTTCTGGTTGCCCCTTATGACCTTCGCGATCTCTTCGCCGGTGCCCACGGGCACGGTGGACTTGGTCACAATGACCTTGTAGCTCTTCATGAGCCTCCCTATGGTGGCCGCGACCTCGCGTACATAGGTCAGGTCTGCCGCGCCGTTCTCAAGGGGCGGGGTCCCCACCGCGATGAAGATAACCAGGGAGTTGGGCACGCAGGATGAGGGGTCGGTGGTGAAGGTGAGTCTCTCCTCCCCCATGTTCTTCTGGACAATCTCCTTGAGACCCGGCTCATAGAAGGGTATCTCGCCCCTGTTGAGGAGCTCTATCCTGGCCTCGTCCACGTCGAGGCAGGTCACGTTGAGCCCGAACTCGGAGAAGCACGCGGCGGTGACCAGCCCCACGTATCCTACTCCCACCACAGAGATCTTCATCAATCGTTCTCCTTTGGGGACATGACCTCGTCAATGGCCCTCTTGAGCCTCTTGGGCGTCACCGTCGCGGTGCCCACCATGCCCACAACCACGCCCGCGGCCACGTTGGCCAGGGCCGCGGCCCGCACGGGGCCGAGGCCCGCGGCCAGGGCCAGGGATAGGGCGGCTATCACCGTGTCCCCCGCGCCGGACACGTCGAAGACCTCCTTGGCCACGGTGGGGATGTGGACCGGCTCGGTCTCCCTGATAAAGATGGACATGCCCTTATCGCCCCTGGTGATGACCATGAATTCGAGCCCCAGGTGCCTTAGAAGCCCCTCCCCCACCTCGATAAGCGAGTCCTCGTCGGTTATCCTCGAGCCGTACATCTTTCCCGCCTCGTGGTGGTTGGGGGTGAGGAAGGTCACGTTGGAGTAGAGCTGGAAGTTGTCCACCTTGGGGTCAACCCCGAGAAAGACCCCCGCGAGCCCCACGAGCCCCCTGAGCTCCTCCATGAGCTCCTCGGTGACGAACCCCTTGCCGTAGTCGGCCACCACCACGCCGTCTATGCTGCCCAGCGCCCCCTCAACATAATCGAGGGCCTTCTGCACGGTCTTGGGGCTGATGCCGTCCTTTTGCTCCCTGTCGAGGCGGACCACCTGCTGGCTGTGCGCGATTATCCTGGTCTTTACCGTGGTGACCCTGCCGGGCTCCAGGAACACCCCGTCCGCGGGGCAATCAAGCCCTTCCAGCATCTCACAGAGCGAGCGGCCCGCGGGGTCGTCCCCCGCCACCCCCGCGATGAGACCCTTTCCACCGAGGTCAATCACGTTGTGGAGCACGTTGGCCGCGCCGCCCAGCACCATGGACTCCTTGTTCACCTCCACCACGGGCACCGGGGCCTCCGGTGAGATGCGCTCCACCGCGCCCCAGATGAACTTGTCCACCATGAGGTCGCCCACCACGATCAGCCTCGCGGAAGGGAAGCGGTCCACCGCGTCCTTGAGCTCTCTTATGTCCTGAACTATCCGGTTCACCTTCCAAGCTCCACTGTCTGGGCGAGCTCTTTCACCGCGAGGGCCACCTCCGATGGTTCGATGGCTGAGAGCTCCCCGTCCTTTTTGAGCACCCGGTGGTCCACCTTCCAGGGGTGCCAGATCTCGGGGTCCTGGCGGCCGAAGAGCCCCACCACTGGCCTGGCTGCCGCGGCGGCCAGGTGCATGGGGCCGCCCTGGACCGTGACGAATATATCACATAACGAAATGGCCGCGACAAAGCTTTTGAGCCTGCGCGTGGAAAAAATGGGGGGCAAAGGATCAAGCTCGCCGGCCAGGCGGCGCACGGAAGGCTCGTCCGGGGGGGCTGAGGAGAAGAGAACCTCCATGCCCATCTCCGTGAGAGCCCTGACGAGCATGATGAAGCTCGGGCCCGGCCAGGTACGGCCCTCCTCCGGCCTTCCGCTGACGTTCACCATGACCAGCGGCCTGCCCGGGACCGGGTTTTGGACCTTGAGAAACTCCCTGAACTCCTTAAAATCACTATCTGATAGCGATATGCGGGCCGGGGGCGGGTCCGAGGGGTCCACGCCCAGGGGCGCGAGCATCATCGCGGTCTTCACCGTTTCGTGGACGGACCGAAGGTCCTCGGGCAAGGTCCGGTTGAAAAAGGCCCGGGGGATGAACCCTCCCGCGCCGGGCCTCCGGCCGATCCTCAGGGGCGCGCGGCTCATGAAGACCAGCCAGCCCTGGGACCCGGAGTAGCGCGACTTGAGCCCCACCGCGACGTCGAACCCCTCGCGTCTTACCTCCCCGAACATCCCGAGCATCCCCCACCAGGCCGCAAGCGGGCTCCTCGGGCGGATGTGCTTGGCCTTGTCGTAGACAAAGACCCGGTCAATGTCCGGGTGGCCCGAGACCACCTCCTCGGTGAGCCGACAGACCAGGATGCCTATGTATGCGCCAGGAAGCCTCTTTCTGAGGAGCGTCACCGCGGGCAGGGTGCACACAACGTCGCCTATGTTGTCGTTGCGCACGAGGAGAATGCGGGGCTCTGCACCCAGGGAAATTGCCTCGCGGCTCACGTCAGACACGGACCCCTCCCAGGATCTCCTTTTCGAAGAAATCGAGGTACCGGGCCGAGATCTTATTCCAGGTGAAGGAGGCCTCCACCCTTTCCCTGCCCCTTTGGCCCATCTGGGTCCTAAGATCGCGGTCCCCGAGAAGCTTTAGGAGCGCGTCCGCCAGCCCCTCGGTGTCGCCGGGGTTCACCAGGAGCCCGGTCTCACCGTGGACCACTGCCTCTGCCACCCCCCCGGATCTCCCTCCCACCGCGGGCAGGCCCGCGGCCGCGGCCTCCAGGAACGATATGCCGAACCCCTCCACCTCTCCCCTTGCCTCGTCCTCCCTGCTGGGGAGCACGAACACGTCCCCCAGCCGGTAGAAGGGGCCCAGCTCATCGTCGGTGATGAAGCCCGCGAAGATCACCCTGTCCGCAACCCCCAGGTCCCCGGCCAGGGTTCTGAGGTTCGCCTCCTCCGGGCCCCTGCCCCCCACGAGAAAGGCCACGTCCGGCACGTGGGCCGCGACCCTTGGCAGGGCTCTTATCACCTCGTCGAGCCCCTTTCTCTTCACGAGCCGCGCCACGGTGACCAGGACCTTTCTCCCCGCCACGCCGTACCTCTGGGCAAGGAGTTCGTCCCTTTGGCCCGCGAACCCCTCGGGGTCCACCCCGTTCTCTATCACCGCGACCCTGGACGGGTCCACCCCTACCTTCTCAATGAGCCCTTTTGAATAGTTGGAGACCGCGACCGCGCCCTCGGCCCTGTTGAACGCGGTCCGCATGAGCCAGCGCCACCTGGGGGACGCGAACTTATGGCTCACGATCTCCGTGCCGTGGACCTGGATCGCGAAACCGGTGCCCCTGGGAAGAAGGGCCGCGGCAAGGCCGAAGGGGTGCCAGGTCGCGGCAAAGACCATATGCGGCCTTACGGACGCGATGAGGGAGAAGAGATGGGGCCACGCGAAGAGAGGCTTGAGCGCCTTGGCCTTGGGAAGGCCCATGCGGAACACCTCAAAGGGCTTGGCCAGATCGCTGGCCTTCTCTCCCTGGGTCTGCTTCGCGCACAGGACTATGACCTTGGCCCCCAGCCTGGTGAGCCCGTGGGCCAGCTCGCCCGCGACCCTGGAGACGCCCCCGTCCCAGGGAGGAAAGTCGGGTGTGGCTAAAATTATGCGCATTTTACCGTGTTATGAGAAAATTCGGGCCGGATTCGCCGATTTGTTAAGGCATGATACAACTAATAGCGGACAATTTGAACTCTCTTCCCTAATCAAGCATTTCCCCGTAGAGTTCCGTGACGCCGGACACGTACGCTTCGGGGCTGAAGAGCCTTTTGGCCCTCTCTTTACCCGCGCGGCCCATCTCTTGCCTGAGCCCCGGGTCTGCCAGGAGCCTTTCGATAGACCCGGCAAGCCCCTCACCGTCTCCCGGGGCCACGAGGAGCCCGGTTACCCCTTCTTCCACCTGCTCGGGGATGCCCCCCACCCGGGAGGCCACCAGGGGCACCCCCGCGGCCATGGCTTCGAGCGCGACCCTGGGGAAGGACTCGTTACGGGACGGGATCACCGCGACATCGGCCAAATGGAAGTACCTGGCCGCATTTTCTCTAAACCCCGCGAACACGCAGTTTTGGGCCACACCGAGGCTCCCGGCCCTCCTCTTCACCTCCCCGAGGTTCGGGCCGTCCCCGATGAAAACCATCTTTAGCGCGGGAAAGCGGCCCACGAGCTCCCTTGCGGCATCTAGGAGCAGCTCCTGGCCCTTGAATGGCAGAAACGAGGCCACGGTGAGGACCACCAGGTCGCCTGGCCCGAGGCCCAGCTCCCGGGCCTCGGGGCCGGACCGGCCTATCCCCTCGTCCTCTACCTCCACCCCGTTGTAGACCACCCGGACCCTGGAGGGGTCGATCCCCTGGGAGGAGTACGCGTCGCGGGTGGCCCGGCTCACGGAGACGAACGCTCTTGCGGCCCGGTTGGCCAGGGAGACCTCCTCGGGGAAGAGGGTGACGATCTTTCTCAGGTGCTGGACAACGGGCAGCCCCAGCTCCCGGGCGGCCCTGAGCACCTCGAAGTTGGAGGAGGGCTGGTTGTTGGTGTGCACAAGGTCCGGGCCTATCTGGGCTATGGCCCCCTTCAGCGCGTCTGTCAGGCGCGCGCCCACCAGCGCGCGATCCAACCGGCGAACCGCGCGCTTGCTCCCTAAGGTGGCGAACCTCACCGCCTCCTTGAGCGGCTTGTAATAGCCGGGCTTTCGGGGTTCTTGGACATAAAAGGGGGTGTCCAAAGACTCAAAGAGCGCGCTCACCGGGGCCGGGCCCGCGGGAAAATCGCTGTAGAAGAGCGCAAGGGGAGCGAGACGCGCGCGATCAAGCCCGCGCACGAGCATGAGGAGGGACGCTATGCCCCCGCCGAACTCGTTGCCCGTGTCCACGAAGAGGATCTTTCGGGCCCTGCTCACCGTGTCTCCCTCTTTGGGCCGCGAGAATCTCCCAGCCTGCCCATTACCGCGTCCGCGACCTCCTTCACCGTGATGGCCTCCATGCACTCGGCATACTCGCACCTCTTGCTCACGCAGTCCTCGCAGGTGCGCGACTTCTGGATTATATGGTGCTTTTCCAGGTCGTACCCGGGGCCGGACCTCTTCGAGTCGGCCATCGCGAAGAGCGACACCGTGGGGGTGCCCAGCGCTACGGCCATGTGGAGAACCCCCGTGTCCGGGGTTACCAGCACGTTGAACCTCTCTATGAGCGCGGGGAGGTCCCCTAGAGCACCGTGCCCCGCGGTGACGGTGGCATGCTCAACCCCCGCGGCCTCTCGTACCTCTTCCAGGATCTGCCTCTCGCCCGGGGAGCCGGTGAGCACGAACCTGAGCGCAGGACTCCTCGCGGCAAGGCTCTTAATCAGCTCCGCGTACCTTTTTGGGGGCCACCTGCGGCTCGGGGTGGCCGCGCCCACCTGGAGCCCGGTCACAATGTGACCTCTTTGGATCCCCCGATCCGCGAGGAGCGTTTCCACCCGGTCCCTCGATTCTTCCGCGACGGTAAGCTCCATCCTCCTGTCGTCGGTGGGGCAGCCTGCCAGGGCCGCGACCTTGAGCCGGTCGTCGATCACGTGGAGGGACATGTCCGCCGTGTTCTCCGGCCGGGGGTCGGGATTGGACAGGAGAAAGGTGTATTCGGACTCATTGGGCACCCGGACGACGAAGCGCGCGCCCGAGAGGTAGGCCATGGGCTTCACCTGGGGGCCATTGCCGTGGAAGATGAGCGCGAGGTCGAAGTTCTCCCGCCTCATTTCAGAGATGGTGGAGAAGAACCTCCTGTACCCCCCGAAGTAGGGGATCACGCTGTCCACGTGGGGGTTGTTTTTGAAGATATCCAGGTATCTTACGTGGAAGTGGCCCACTATTTTGGCCCGGGGATACTGTCTTCTCACCACGCGTATCCCCGGGGTGGAAAAGAGCGTGTCCCCCAGCGCGGTGGAGGAGACCACGAGGATATTTTTCACCTCCCCGGGCTTCAAATGGCTGATGTGGGTCTCTCTAAAGTCCAGCGCCTTTATGAGCCGCATCCCGGCCCACAGCAGCCCGTCTCGCACCCTAAAACCCAATATTCTCCCCCAGAACCTTACTGTAGACTAAGAGCACCTCTCTTGTGTGCCGCTCCCAGGTAAAATCTATGAGCAAAGTAGAATTGTGCTCCCTGAGCCTCATTCTATCAAGCGCGAGGGATTCTTCCATGAGCCTGGAAAGCTCCCGTGTGTCCCTCGGGTCGTCGAGCACGAAACCGTTGGTCCCGGGCTCCACTATCTCGGACGCGCCGTTTTGCCCGGTGGTAACGATCGGGAGCCCCGCGGCCGCGGCCTCGAGGCACACGTTGGCAAAGGGCTCGTACACCGAGGGCAGAACAAAGGAGTCCGCGGCTCTATAGAGCCTTTCAACTCCGGCCACTGGGCCCAAAAAACGCACCCTTTCGCCCATCCCCAGCCTCGCGGCCAGGACCTCAAAGGGCCCCTTCCTGCCCTTTCCCGCGGCTATCAACACCCCGTCCTTGAGGCCACTGAGCGCCTTTATTGCAAAGTGGAGCCCCTTTCTCCTGAACCCGGAGCCCACGTAGAGGAACACGGGTACGTCGCGACTCAGGCCGAGATCGGCCCGCGCCCTGGCCCGGGCTTCCGGGTCCGGCGCGAACCTCTTCGCGTCCACCCCGTTGTATATTACCACCACCCTTTCCGGGCCTATGCCGAAACGGGCCTCTATCTCGCTCTTGCCCCGCTGGGAGTTGGCGATGACCAGCTTGAGGCCCGGGTGGGAGTAGAGCCTTCTCTCCAGGTCATTATAGACCATGGACAGCGGAGAGAGCCTCTTTATGAGCCCGGCCGCGCGTCCCAGATATTTGGAGTAGCACGCGAGGAAATCCGCGTGGACCCCGTCCCCGGCCCTGTGGATGTCCTGGCCGAAGGTCCTTTCAAAGGAATGGACCAGGTCGAAGCGGACCTTGGCCAGGATCTCGGACACCCCCCGCGCGAAAAAGAGGGCTGAGACGGATGGGGGCTTTTTGGGGCAGCCCACTCTATGGAGGCGGACCCCCGCGTCCTGGGCGGACCGGGGCCAGCCCGCGGCGATGAGGTGCACCTCGACCCCCGCGTCCAAAAGCCCCGAGACCAGCCCCGCGAGGTATCTCTCGCCCCCGCCGAAGGGGTCGAACCTCTTTCTTATCAGCGCGACCCGCATCCCTAGCCCTCCACCGGGGCCGCCAAGGGATTGTAGCCCAGAGAAGACCTGGAAAACCCGGTTTTGGCCAGGCCCTCTATCTCCTCTATCACCCTTTGCGGGGGGATTGAGGTAAGGCACTCGGAGACCTTGGTACCCTCGCACCCGTCTTTGCCGCAGGGCCGGCACTCGTGGTCCCTGGAGACCACGACCCTGCTCGCGCTCCCCAGGGGTCCCCACATGTGCTCCCCCGAGGGACCGAAGAGCACCACACAGGGCGTGCCCAGAGCCGAGGCCAGGTGCATGGGCGCGGAGTCCACCCCGAAGAAGAGCCGGGCCCGGTGGATCAGCGCGCCCAGCTCCTTCAGCGTGAGCCTGCCGGTAAGGTCCAGCGGCTTTGTGGTGCACCCCGCGGCTACCTCCCGTGCAAACTCCAGCTCTTTT
>JARFUL010000070.1 GCA_029289015.1 Syntrophobacteria bacterium
CTCGGCGGCGGCACCGGCACGGGCGCGTCCCCCGTTATCGCGCAGATAGCCAAGGAGATGGGCGCGCTCACCGTCGCGGTGATCACCAAGCCCTTCAGGTCCGAGGGCAAGCAGAAGAAGGACCTCTCCGACGAGGGTCACATGGAGCTCAGGCATGTCGCGGACACGGTCATCTCCATACCCAACGACCGGCTCCTGGCCCTGGCCCACAAGAAGGCCACCCTCAGGGAGATGTTCATGAAGGCGGACGAGGTGCTCTACTTTGCGGTCAAGGGAATCTCGGATATCATTAACACCACGGGGCACATGAACCTCGACTTTGCAGACGTGGAGACGGTGATGTCCGAGCAGGGGGACGCGATCATGGGATTCGGCTCCGCGAGGGGCGACAACCGGGCCATCGAGGCGGCCGAGCTGGCCATCTCGAGCCCCCTTCTCTCCGACATATCCATAAGGGGAGCCCGCGCGGCCCTGGTGAACATCACCTGCGGTGAGGACCTGGGGATGATGGAGCTGAACGACATCCTCGCGCTCATCCAGTCCGAGGCGGACGAGAACGCCGGGATACTCACCGGCGTGGTGGAAGAGCGGTCCCTGGGGGACGAGATCAGGGTCACGGTCATCGCGACCGGCCTGAACCAGCCCGCGATCGCGGCCAAGCCGCTGGAGGTGGTGAAGGGAGGCATGCATCTCTCAAAGGAGATGCTCGCGGCCGCGGTGGGCGACGCGATGACCCCGGAAAGGCACACCATGGTCTCCGCGGTGGACCTCACCGTTGACGAGGAGGAGCTCACCATTCCCACTTTCTTGAGGAGGCAGGCCGACTAGGGCCTGATGGCTACATAAATGGCCGCAGCCCGCCGGGAGAGGCTCCTGGGAGCGGAAGAGGGTTTTGTCCTCAAAGACCCCGGGGTGGGCCTCAACGTGGCCCTCATCTTTCCCAACACCTACCGCGCGGCCATGTCCAATCTCGGATTCCACGCGGTATACGGCTTCATAAACGATCGTACCGACGCCCTCGCGGAGAGGGCGTTTTTTTCTGGAGACCCCCGGGAAGACCCCATTGTGGACTCCCGGGGAAGGCTCATCACCCTCGAGTCGGGAAGAGTCCTCGACAAGTTCCACCTTATCGCGTTCTCCCTGAGCTTTGAAAACGACTTTCCCAACGTGCTCTCCATCCTGGACGCGGCCGGACTGCCGCTCATCTCCTCGGAGCGGACCGGGTGGCCGATGGTCATCGCGGGGGGCGTGGCCGCGTTCCTCAACCCCGAACCCCTGGCCCCCTTTATTGACGGCTTCCTGCTGGGGGAGGCTGAGGCCAACCTCGACCCGTTCCTCGACATTGTCAAGGACGCCGCGTTCAGAGGGGCCTCCCGAAAGGAGACCCTCGGGCTCCTCGCTAAAGATGTTGAGGGATTCTACGCGCCCTCCGGCTACATCCACCGCTATGACGACCGGGGCAGGCTCACGTCCATCGAGCCCCGGGAGGGCTTCCCCGGGGAGGTGGCGCCGCCCCACCCGGCCGAGCTCCCGGAGCCCCTGGCAAGCCGCATACGGACCCCCCAGACCGAGTTCGCGAACATGGTGCTCGTGGAGGCGGGCCGCGGGTGCCCGAGGGGGTGCAGGTTCTGCGCGGCGGGCTTCGTGTATCGCCCGCCCAGGCCGCACCCCTGGGAGCGGATAAGGGACAAGGCCACCCACGAGACCAGCGAGGGCGACAAGGTGGGGCTTGTCTCCCCCGCGGTGGCAGACCTCGAAAACCTGGACACGCTATGCGCGCACCTCGCGAAGGAGGGCCGGAGGGTCTCGCTGTCGTCCCTAAGGGCCGACTCCCTCACCCCGGAGCTGGCCCGCGCGCTCTATGCAGGGGGGCTCAAGTCTGCGACCCTGGCCCCGGAGGCGGGAACAGGCAGGCTGAGAATGGTAATCAACAAGGGGCTGGCAGAGGAAGAGATCCTCGCCGCGGCCAGGCTCCTGGCCGAAGCCCGGGTGCCGAACCTCAAGCTCTACTTCATGGTGGGCCTTCCCACCGAGACCGCAGAAGACGTAAGGGAGATCGTCCCCCTGGTGAAGAGGGTGCTCCACGAGAGGCGCAAGGCGCTCAAGGGAAGGACCAGGGGGCTTGTCACCGTGTCGGTGAGCTGCTTCGTGCCCAAGCCCTTCACCCCTTTCCAGTGGGCCGGGTTCATGGAGACAGCCAGGCTCAAGGAGAGGCTGGCCGTGCTAAGGAAGGGGTTCAGGGGCATAAAGGGGCTCAAGTTCACCTCCGACGTGCCCAAGTGGGCCTATGTCCAGGCGCTCCTCTCCCGGGGCGACAGGAGGGTGGGCGACATCCTCCTTTCGGCCCACAGGAGCGGGGACATCAAGAGGGCCATGAGTGAGAGCCCGGTGAACCCCGATTTCTTCGTGCTGAGGGAGAGGGAGAGGGACGAGCTCTTCCCCTGGGGGATCATGCGCCAGGGTGCGGACAGGGATTTTCTGTGGGAGGAGTACCAAAGGGGGCTCGCGGCCCAGCCCTCCCCCGGGTGCCACGACCCGGAGACCTGCGCCGCGTGCGGGGTCTGCGAATAGCCGCCCGGCCCCCTCAGCGCGCAGGCCCGCGTGCGCGGGACAGCTTCTCTTCAAAGTAGTCGTAAAACTTCTTCTTCACGGACTGGTAGACGTTGTGAAAACCGGCCAGGGAGCGCCGGTCGCCGGGATAGAGGTACTCCACGTCCTTGAACTTCGCGGCCTTGAGCCTTTTGGTGTCTATCTCGTATACCTCCACCATCAGGGAGCGCTCCATCGCGGTCATGGTGAAGGCTACCAGGTGATCGATCCCCTTCGCGCGAAACTCCCTGAAGGGCTCTATGTATCCTTTGTCCAGCAGGTTGAGCCAGTGGTATACGGAGGGCTGGCTCATGTTTTTCTCCATGAACTCCTTGAGCGCGGCCCCTTCCAGCACTTTGACGTTGCCCATGGTGCGGAGCTTCTTGAAGAAGTCCTTCTCATAGTGTAAGAGCTGGTGCCCCCAGGACGAGCGCGAAAAAGGGTGCGGCCGCGTCCCTCTTTTCATGGTTTATCATGTCGAACTCTACGGGTCTTTTTACTGATGACGCCCTATCTGTTCGAGCCTTTTGCCGGTCCCATAATTCTAGCCCATAAATGGGCCCT
>JARFUL010000071.1 GCA_029289015.1 Syntrophobacteria bacterium
GCATGGTGATTATCGGGGTAAAAGGCCGGGTTGAAGGAGACGTGGAGGCCTCCTCAGCCATCATCGGCGGCGCGGTGAAGGGAAGTGTGACTGTTAACGAGCTCCTGGAGATGCTCAAGTCCGCCACCATCTTAGGGGACATCTCCACCTCGCGGCTTCAGGTGGCCCCCGGCGCGGTGCTCAAGGGTCACTGCCGCATGACTTCGAAGAATAGTCCGTAATGAAAGCCTCCCGGGCCTAAATCCCTATGGTTAAGCAAAAAGACCTGGTAGTCCACCGGTTCCGCCGCTCAGGAAAGGTGGACATAATCCGCCTCAGCTCCACAAGGATCCTGGAGAGGCTCATCCTGTGGGGACTGATCCTGGTTCTGGCCTCCACGGGCGGCTCATTTCTCCTGTTTATGCACCTGTTTCCCGAAAAGGTCGTACTCTACCGTTCCCCGGGGCCGGCCAGGGAGAAACCCGCGGCCAAAGAGACCGTCCAGCCACCGCTCGTAAGGGAAGAGATCGCCCGGCACGCGCCCAAGCCCGCGGCCGAAGCCCCGAGCCAGATCGAGGAGGAGGTTCTGCCCGCTCCCCCGGCTGAAATTACCCCCGCGCCCCCCGCTCTGCCGCCGGACGTTAACATAAGGGACTTCAGAATGGTGGAGGAGCGCGACGGCATGCTGGTGAGCCTCACCGTGCACAACGTGCGCCAGGACGGCGGCCTGGTCTCTGGGTATGTGGTGATGGTCTTGGCCACGAAGGACGGCCGGACATTCACCTACCCCGATGTGGGACTGGACGAGGAAGGAAACCCCGCGAAGCCCAGAAAGGGCAGGCGCTTTGCCATAAAGAGGCTCATCGTGCTCAACGCGAAGTTCAATGTCCAGCCGGAGGACGCGGAAAGGGTGAGCGTCTACTATTACGATTCCCGGGGCAACCTGAGGATGACGAAGGATTTCGAGGAATTCGGAAAGCCTACCGGCGGGCCATCTTGATCAAGAGAACGTTTTCCAGGTAGTTGAAGTCTATGGGCTTGACTATATAGTCAAACGCGCCCAGCGCGACGGTCTCCTTGAAGACCGTCTCATCCGCCATCTCTGTAATAACCACCACCCCGGTCCCGGGAAGCTCCTCATGGACCCTCTTGAGCACCTCCAGGCCGTCCATGTCTTTCAGGTTGAGGTCTATGAGCACGAGACGGGGGCGCTCCTCCTGTATCCTGGCCAACGCCTCCTCGCCGGAGGATGCGGTGAGCACCTTGTAGCCCTTGCCAACGAGGAAATTGCTGATCACGTTCCTAACCACCGGCTCGTCGTCCACCACCAGGATGGACCTGTCCACCAGGGGCTCTTCCTCTTCATCGGCGCGGCGCGGCCCCAGGTCGGCGGCCATGGGAGTCGCGAATACCCTTGAACTCCTCAACCGTCTGAGGTTGTCCAGCGCGAGGCCCAGAAGCTCCCCCGCGGGGCGGAGCGCCCTGAACTCCGTGTCGCTGAAGGTGGGAGAGCCGTGGGAGCGGCCCAGGTGCAGGACCGCGCTGACATCTCCCCGGATGGTGATGGGCCATGATATCAGGGGGCCCATCTTACCGTTGGTGGGCGACCCCCTCATGGTGGAGAAATTGCACCCGAGGTAGGGGTTGTTCATCTTCAGGACCCTTAGGGTGTTGAAATGCAGCCGCTGCTTGAGCCCTCTGGATATCTCCATCTCGGGCAGGGCTATCATCTCCTTGAGCTCGTCCTCCCCTTCCATGCAGAGCACCACCCCCCACTCCGCGGCCGCGCCGTGAATGATCTTCTCGAGAAAGTGGCGGATCATCTCGTTGGGCTCCAGGGAGCAGGACGCGACATGCACGAGCTCGCCGATGATCATGAACTGGCTGGAGAGCAGGTCCATCCTTTCAACGGAGCTCTCCAGGCGGCCCACGGTCTTTTGAAAGGCCTCGAGAATCTCGTCCGCCTCCATGACCCTGCCCTGGATCCCCTCTTCGGCCTCCGGCGCAGCACCGCCGTACTCGGCCCTTTGGGTGAGGTTTTTGGCCAGCCGGGCGATCACGGTGGAGGACTCCCTCAAAAACAGGTAGCCCAGCACCGCCAGGGCAAGGCTAAAAGCCGTGAATACCGCGGCAAGGGTGTAGCTCAGAACGCCCTTTTCAAAGAGAACGTATACGAAGATCAAAAGAGGAAGAATGGAACACAGGGAGAAGGCCACCAGGGCTATGTAGTAGAGCCTCTTTCCTCTAGTACCCATAGGAAAAACCTACACTAAGATCGCTAGAATTTATAATTTCCAGGATTCTTTTTCT
>JARFUL010000072.1 GCA_029289015.1 Syntrophobacteria bacterium
CGCCGGGCCCGCCTGCCATCTCGGCGTAGAACGCTCCCAGCATCTCCTCCATGCCGTAGGCCAGGGAGGCCACCTGCGCGGCGGTCTCCTCCCCGGTGAAAAGGACCATGCCCATCTCCGCTGGCCCCGCGGCCCTGAGCCCCTGCCACCCCATGATGCCCCCTGCCAGGTTGTAGACCTCTTCGAACCCCTGGCCGGAGAGAAGCTGGGCAGCCGCCCGGCTGCGCCCGCCCATGGCTCAGTATGCGATGGTGGGCTTTTCGGGGTCCAGCTCACCGAGCCTCTTCGGAAGCTCCGGCAGGGGCATGAGCACCGCGCCCGGGATCCGGGATTTCTCGTACTCTTTAGGCTGGCGCACGTCCAGGAGGGTGTAGGTGCCCTCCTTGTGCTCCGCCATGAAAGCCCTGGCCTCGTTGGCGCTCATGTTCTTTACCGGGGTCAAAAACTGCTTCCAGCGCATAATAGTACTCCTTTGGGCCCTACTTCACCTGGCGGTAGAAGGGCATGATGAGAAGGTGGTGGAGGTTTAGCCCGGCCTCCCTGGGATATGCGCCCACGCCGATCCGAATACCGTCCTGGTCCACGTCGGCCTTGAGGGTGCCCAGAGTCCGGTCCCAGAGGGAAAATATGGTGCCGTAGTTGGTGTTGCGCTCTAATATCTTCACCGAGTGGTGGATCCGGTGCATGGACGGGGGCACGAACAGGGTCCAAAGGACCGTCTCCAGCCATTTCGGCAACTTTAGGCTGGAATGGTGGAACTGCGCGCAAAGGACCAGGGCAGACTCGAAGATCACCACCCCCAGAAGGTCGGCGCCGAGGAAGAAGATCAGGGATATCTTTATCACCGCAGAGATGAGCAGCTCGCCGATGTGGAACCGGGTCGCGGTGGACACGTCCATGTTGAGGTCCGAGTGATGCACCCGGTGGAGCCGCCACAGGAACGGCATCTCGTGGTTGAGGAGGTGCCACACGTAGAGCGTGAAGTCCATGAACGCCACGGTCGCGAGGGTCTTGGCCCAGTGGGGAAGCGGGGTAAGGTTCAGCACCCCCAGCCTGTTCTCGGTGACATAGAGCGCGGCCTTTATCACCAGCCCGGCGAATAGCAGGTTGAGGATCACCGAGTTGATCGCGGTGATGGAAAGATTAATGAACCATCGCTTGGGTTTGGAGACCGTGGGTTTGCGGTAGGGCACCGCGAGCTCCACGAAGAGGAAAAAGACCAGAGCGGCCATGAAGACGGGGAATCTCAGGACCTTGGGGTCGAAAGAGGGCATGTCATCGTCCGGGTTGGGGAAGATTGTCCTCTCAGCGCCAAGTCGCGCGAGCTTATTCTTTGAATTTTACCACAAAGAATGGGATTGGAAAGGTCCTCGGGGAAGGTGCTCTCTAAAAGGGGTTACACGACCCCCAGGATCACCCGCATCACCTCCCGGTGGGTGGTCTCGCCCCGCCACATCCTGTCCAGCGCGGCCTCCTTGAGGGTCACCATGCCCTCGTCCAGCGCGACCTTCATCATCTTGGTGGGGTCGGCCCCCTTGTGGACGAGGTCCCGGATCTTCTCGGTCACGGGCAAGATCTCGAAGACCGCGGTGCGGCCCAGGTAGCCGGTGTGGCGGCACTCTATGCACCCCTTGCCCATGCGCAGATTGTACTCCGGCTTCTTGTCGGTGAGCTTGAGGGGCAGTAGCTCATTCGCGGGGACCTTCACCGTTACGGAGCAGTGGGGGCAGTTGTTGCGAAGGAGCCTTTGCGCGATGATCCCGATCACGGTGGAGGAGACGAGGAAGGGCTCGGCCTTCAGGTCTATGAGCCTGGCGAAGGTGGAGGGCGCGTCGTTGGTGTGGACCGTGGAGAAGACGAGGTGGCCTGTGAGCGCGGCCTGGATCGCGTTGACCACGGTCTCGATGTCCCGCATCTCACCCACCATTACCACGTCCGGGTCCTGCCTCAGGATATACCTCAGGATGGAGTCGAAGGTGACCCCCACCGCGGGGTTCACGGATATCTGGTTGAACTCCTGGGCTATCATCTCCACCGGGTCCTCGATGGTGGTGATGTTTATCTGGGGGTTGGCCAGGGACTTGAGCGTGGAGTAGAGCGTGGTGGTCTTTCCGGAGCCGGTGGGGCCGGTCACCAGGATTATGCCGTGGGGCGCGCGGATCATCTGGAAGTACTTCACCAGGTCCTCCTTGGTGAACCCCAGGTAGTTGAGGGCCTGGAAGAGGAAGGTGGGGTCGAGGAACCTCAGGACCGCCTTCTCGCCGAAGGCCACCGGCACCACGGAGACCCGGATCTCCGCCTCCATCTCGCCCTCGCCCCGGGAGATCTTTATCCTGCCGTCCTGGGGCCTTCTCTTCTCCGCCACGTCCATCCTGGAAAGGGCCTTGATCCTGGCCACCATCGCGGGGTGCACCCTCTTGGGCACCTTGTAGACGTCGTGGAGGATGCCGTCTATGCGCATCCGTACGAGCCCGAAGTCCCTCTTGGGCTCGAAGTGCATGTCCGACGCGCGCTGGTCGAACGCGTAGTTGAAGAGGTAGTCCACCGAGTTCTTGACGTGGGTGTCCGAGGAGGATATCTCCTCCGCGGTGCCCACCTTGGTGAGCCTCTCCAGGTTTTGAAGCTCGTCCAGGGGAGAGCCCAAAATGGACTCCGCCGCGGTGATGGAGGACTTGAAGCCGAAGAACTCCCTGATGATCTTGATGATGTTGGACTTGGTGCCCATCTTGGGAGCGACCTTCAGCTTGGTCACCCTCTCGATGTCCTCGAAGACCTCCCTCCTGGTGGGGTTGAAGGCCACCACCTCCAGAAGGCCGTCCGTCATGGCCACGGGCACCACCAGATGCTTTATCGCGAAGGACTGGGGGATGGTCCTGGTCACCACGTCCAGGTCCAGCTCCAGGGGGTCTATCCTCTTGAACTCGTACCCCAGGTCGTCGGCCAGGGTGCGGGCCACCAGCTCCTCGGTCACGGGGATCTTGCGGTCCGCGGGAGACTTGAGCCTCATGGGCTCGATCACGTCCAGGACCGTGAGGTTCTCCTCCGTGGGCTCATGGCCCCTCTGCCTGAGCTTCTTTTCCGCGTCCCGCTTGCTCGCGAGGATCCGCTTCTTCTGGGTCTCGTCAATGATGCCCCGCGCCACGAGCAGGGCCAGGACCTTTTCATCTTCATAGATGTGTGCCAAGGTGAGACCCCCTTATATCCTTGATCAGCGTAAAGTAAAGCTCATGCTCTGGGTGGCCTTGCCGCCCCTCACCACCACGGTGAAGGTTTAAGTTCAGTTAATACCAAGAGAATACCACCAGCCGCGCCCAAAGGTCAACGGGTGCTGTGAGGAGAGGGCATGTCCGGGGGTTCCCTGGCGCGCGTTGGGCCCGGGCCTGCTCCCCAAAACCAAACCCTGCCC
>JARFUL010000073.1 GCA_029289015.1 Syntrophobacteria bacterium
TCTCCGTTGACCCTTAAGAGGTCGTTTCCAATTGAGATGCCGAAGAGCCGCTCGTTCTCCTTAAGATACGGCAGGATTAGTTCCCGGGCCTTTTCCACCGAAGACCCAAAAAAAGGCTTAAAAACGACGATTTTTTTCTCAAATTATGGGCTCTTCCCCTTTAAAGGCCCCCGAAAAAATGCCCGGCCGGCACAGTGTTGTTCTCTCGCGCGCACCCTCCCAGAGGGTTGACACCCAACGGCTTATAAAATAGAGTCCTTGGGAATCACGAGCTTTTTTTGCCCTGTTACCCAAAACCCCGGGAGCCCTGTCTGTGGCTTGGTCGCGAAACATTATAATCGCCTTCGGGCTGGCCGTCGCGCTCGCGAGCACGGCCGTCGCGCGGCCGGAGTCCGGGGTTCGGGCCGAGCTCTACTTCCCCAGCCGGGAGCGCGGCCTCGCGAAAGAGATTAGGACCCTGCCCGCGCCCAAGGACCACCGGGAGCTTGCCCGGGCCCTGTTCGCGGCCCTGGCCAGGGGCCCGGAAGACAAGAAGCTCCTTCCCTCTCTTCCGCCCGGGGTCGGGCTCAGGTCTCTTTTTATCCTGCCCGGCGGCCTGGTGGTCCTCGACCTAGAGGGGGAGCAGCTCAGGTCCCATGCCTCGGGCGGGCTCATGGAGAAGAACGCGACCCGGTCCCTGGCCATGACCATCTTCAGCAACCTTCCCGCCGCGACCGGGCTCAAGATCCTGGTGGACGGCAATGAGGCCGAAACCCTCTGGGGGCACATAGATATCGAGGACCCTCTCACTGTGGAGGATTTCTCGTCCGGTACAACGCCATGAGCGGCGCCAAGAGGCTCAAGAAGCTGCGCAACATAGGCATCATCGCGCACATCGACGCGGGCAAGACCACTGTGACCGAGCGGGTGCTCTACTATACCGGCCGCTCCCACCGCATCGGCGAGGTCCACGACGGCCAGGCGGTGATGGACTGGATGGACCAGGAGCAGGAGAGGGGCATAACCATCACCTCCGCTGTGACCACCTGCCAGTGGATGGGCCACGAGATACAGATAATAGACACCCCCGGCCACGTGGACTTCACCATAGAGGTGGAGAGGGCGCTGAGGGTCCTGGGCGGCGCGCTGGGGGTCTTTTGCGCGGTGGGGGGCGTGGAGCCCCAGTCGGAGACCGTGTGGCACCAGGCAGACAAGTACCGCGTCCCCAAGATAGCCTTTGTCAACAAGATGGACAGGGTGGGGGCCGACTTCTACGGCTGCCTGGACCAGGTGCGCGAAAAGCTGGGCGCGAACCCGCTCCCGGTGACCGTCCCCGTGGGCAGGGAGGAGACCTTCTCGGGGGTCATCGACCTGGTGGCCCAAAAGCATATCTTCTGGAACGAGGAGACCCTGGGCGCGACCTATAGCGTGGCGGAGATCGACCCTTCGCTGGCTGAGGAGGCCCGCGAGAGGCGCCGGGAGCTTTTAGAGGGTCTGGCCGAGGTGGACGAAGTATTCTTGGAGAAGTACCTGGAGGAGGATTTCTCGGAGGCCGACATTCACGACGCGCTCCGCAGGGCCACCATCGGGCTGAGCGCGGTGCCGGTGCTCTCGGGAGCCGCGCTTCGCAACAAGGGGATCCAGCCCCTTCTCGACGCGGTGGTGAGATACCTCCCTTCCCCCCTGGACGTGGACCCGGTGAAGGGCATCAACCCCGTGACCTGCGAAACCGAGGAGAGGCCCCCCTCCGACTCCGCTCCCCTGGCGGCCCTCGCGTTCAAGATCTCCAACTTCGAGGGGAGAAAGCTCACCTACCTGAGAATCTACTCCGGCACCCTCAAGGTGGGAGCCCCGGTGCTCAACGCGGCCAGGGGCGAAAGGGACCGCACCGCGAGGATCTTCAAGATGCACGCGAACAGAAGGGAGCGGATGGACAGGGCCAGAACCGGCGAGATAGTGGGGGTCATGGGGCTCAAGTCTGCGCGGACCGGCGACACCATCACTGATCTCGACTCTCCTTTGCTGCTGGAGCGCATAGACACCTTCGAGCCCGTTATCTCCGTCGCGGTGGAGCCCAAGACCAGGGCCGACCAGGAGAAGCTTCTCGGCGCGCTGGGCAAGCTGGAGGAGGAGGACCCCTCCTTCAGGTACCGGGAGGACGAGGAGACCGGCCAGACCGTCATCTCGGGCATGGGCGAGCTGCACATGCAGGTGGTGGCCACCAGGCTGGTCCGGGAGTTCGGCGCGGGGGTCAAGGTGGGCAAGCCCCAGGTGGTCTACAGGGAGACGGTGGAGGCCGCTAGCAGGGCAAGCGCGGTCTTCGACCGGGAGATCGGGGGCGCGCGCCACTTTGCCGGCGTCACCCTGAACATAGAGCCCGCCACCAGGGGCGCGGGGTTCCTGCTCATCAGCCTTCTCGAGGAGGGCGCGCTGCCCGGGGAGCTCACCTCAACCGTGAAGCGCGCGCTCACGGAGTCCCTCTCCTCGGGGGTGGTTATCGGCTATCCCGTGGTGGACGTGAAGATGGCGCTCACGGACGTGGAATATAAAGAGGAGGTCGCGTCCGAGCTGGCCTTCGGCGCGGCCGCGGGCATCGCGCTCAGGGACGCGCTCCTTGCCGCGTCCCCCATTTTGCTTGAGCCCGTGATGGACGTGGAGGTGCTGGTGCCGCCGGAGTTCGTGGGCGACGTGATAAACGAGATGACCGCGCGCAGGGGCAAGATCGCGGATATGGCCCCCAAGCCCGGGGCCCAGGTGGTGCGCGCGGTTGTGCCCCTGGCCAGGATGTTCGGATTTTCCACCGCGCTTCGCTCCGCGAGCCAGGGCAGGGCCACCTTCACCATGCAGTTCAAAGACTTCAGAAAGGCCGAGCGCCAGCCCCAAAAGTCTTAGGCCGCGCGGTCTTGGACATGGAGGAAAGGGCTGTTGATGCCGCTTGAAGAGCTGAAGGACGCGGGCCCCCGCAAAGCGGGAGGCGAGGCAGAGATGACACCCCTGGCGAGGTCCGACACCTTCAGGTTCGCGTGCCACCCGGGTGTTCCCTGCTTCACCGAGTGCTGCCGCAACCTGAACCTGGTCTTGGCCCCCTACGACCTTTTGAGGCTGAAAAAAGCGCTTCGCGTGGGCTCAAAGGAGCTCTTGAGCCTCTACACCGACCAAAAGCCCGGCAACGCGCCCCCCATGCCCATGGTCTATCTGAGGATGGCCCAAAACGAGGAGAGGAGCTGCCCCTTCGTCACCCCCGAGGGGTGCACCATCTACGAAGACCGCCCCACCCCATGCAGGCTCTACCCGGTGGGCCGGGGCGCGGGCAGGGACAAGACCCAGATGTTCTTCACCATAAAAGAGCCCCACTGCCGGGGGTTCGAGGAGAGCCGGGGGTGGACCCTTGACGAGTGGGTCGCGGACCAGGGGCTCAAGAGATACACCTTTATGAACGACCTGTGGACCGAGGTGGTGATGGACCGCCGGTTCCCAAGAATGATGAGTGAAACCCCCAAGAAGTACCAGATGTTCTTCCTCGCGTCCTACAGCCTGGACATGTTCCGGGAGTTCGTGTTCGGCTCCAGGTTCCTCGAGATGTTCTCCTTCCCCGAAGAGCTAGTGGAACCCTGGCGGGAGGACGACGACGCGCTCCTGGTCCTGGCCATGAAGTGGCTCAGGTTCTCCATCCTGGGGGAGATGTCTCTGGACATCCGGGACGAGGTCGCCCGGGCCAGGAAGGCGCTCCTGGGCATGCCCATGAAGGGGGGCCCGGTGTGAATTACCCTCCCCCCGGCATGGGGAGGTCTAGGGTGGTGGTCGGGTGTATGTGTCCGGCCAAAAAATTAAGGGGCCGAAGCCCCTTTTACTTCGGTCTTTTACCCCCTTAAGCCTCCGCGTCGTCCTCCACTATGTCGTCCTTGAGCGCGTGCTTGGACCAGACAGGCATGGGACCGGTGGCCCCGGTCGCGGGGTCGAGCCGGAACCGGTACGATGATTTGACCTGCTGGGTCTCGCGCATGTACTCCCAGCCCTCCACGTAGTAGGAGCACTCGTCGTTGAAGCAGATGAGCTGGATCGCTCCTCCCCACGTGGTGTGCGCGGGAGTCCGATATCTCTTCAGTTCGTCCCCGCAGTGGGGGCAGGTGTGCTTTTCCTTGTCTTTGGTCACTTGCTCTTCTCCCCGTGCCCTTTTTAGAGGTTGGCCCTGTAGGTCTCGGCCACCTCGGTCATGGCCCCCTTTATGATCTCCTCTATGTCGATGTCCGCGCCCCCGAAGATCTCCCCGATCTTCTGGTAGGTGAGGTCTCCGAGGTCCGCGGTCAGGGCCACGTACTTCTCTCTGTCTTCTTCGGGCAGGGCCTCCGCCATCTTCCGGCCCAGGATGTACTCGAAGAGCTTGTAGAGCTTGTCCGTGGACTTCTCCACCCCCTCGCCCTCGAGGCGGTCCCCCTGGAACTTCACCACCAGGGCCCGGCAGTAGTTCTCTATAAAAGGGTTCCTGGCCTTGAGGTCGGCCTGGGGCTCACCCTTTTGCATCCTCTGTTCTTCATCCATTCGCTCTGCTCCTTGTGTTTACCCTTCACTCGGTCTTCGGCCGCTCTTTGGGCCCGCTCTCCCCGGGGTGTCGATCCTCGACACACGACGCGGGGTTCGCTCAGGTGGGCACCCCCAGTTTGGGCAGCACCCATCTTGTGAGCACGTACCATCCGGCCACTATTAGCACAGCCGTTAAGATTTTGTCCATCTTTCCCTCGCTTTTACCATGAGATAGAGCGCGCTCAGCGTGGGCGTGGGAACAGCAAGCCTCTTGCCCTCCCCTATGAGGGCCCCTGCTATGGCCTCTATCTCCGTGGGCCTCTTTGCCCGGATATCGGCCAGCATGGAGGAGACGTTGTCCGCGGTCTTCTCCGAGACCTCTTTCGCCCTTGCTATCTCCTCGGCCGGGTCCAGTTCGATTCCAGCGGCCCTGGCCACCGCGACCGCCTCCCGCACCACCGCTTCGAGCAGCGCGGCCAGGTTGTCATCCCTTATTATACACCCATTGTTGAGATCGGTAAGCGCGGTTATGGGATTTATGGCCACGTTCACCATGAGCTTCTTCCACAAAACCGGCTCCACGTCGGAGACCACCCGGCACTCTATCCCCGCGGCACTGAGGAGCCCCGCGGCGGCCTCGGCCCGGGCCATGCCGCCGGGGCCGGGCGCAAGGGGGCCTATGACCGTTTCGCCCCGGCCCGCGTGGAAGACCCGGTTGGGGCCCAGCCTGGTGGCCCCGTGGGAGGTGGACCCCGCGAGCACCCTTTCGGGGGGGAGGCTCTCCACGATGAGCTCCGCGTTGCCCAGGCCGTTCTGGAGGGTGAAGACCGTGCCGTCGGCCCCGGCCAGGCCGCTGAGCATCGGGACCACCTCGCGGGTGTCGTAGGACTTTACCATCACCGCGACGAACCGGGCTCTCCCGGCCTCGGATGGGGAGAGCACCGCTCTTGCGGGTACGGCCCGCTCCCCGGTTTCGTCCTTGAGCAGTATGCCCTCGCGGTTTATCAGGTCCACCGCGCCGGGGTCCCTGCCCAAAAGCACGACCCTCGCGCCCGACTCTATAAGCCGGGCCCCCACGAGGAGCCCCATCGCGCCGGGACCCACCACCGTGACATCCAAGTGCTCTTCCAAAATCATCCCTCCCGGGGTTGTAGGGAGACCATTATAACCCCAAAGTGTTCTGAGGCCACAACTTTTCTTGGGCCGCCAAATAGGCCGGGTCTCATCTTTTCTCTCGCCCGGACCGTCTCTTTTTGATATCTATTACCATGTAAAGGGAAAAAAGGAGGTCCCGTCCATGAGAGAGTTTCTGCTCTACCCCGTGCTGGGCCCGGCCCGCGACGAGCTGGTGAGCTTCGCTATCTACCTGCCCGCCCTGGCTGTGGTCAACTTCCCCGGCCAGCCCCGCGCGGACCTTGTTTCGCGGCTCGCGGAAAACGTCCGGCTGCTTGAGCCCGCGCTCGACCCCAAGGTTCTCGACCTCTTTCAAATGGCCGAGTCCAGCTACCGGGACCTGGCCAGGGTCTTTGACGACGCCGGGTCCCTGGCCAACCTCAAGGGCCAGCTCTGGATGGAGGGCCCGCTTGAGGGGGAGTTCCAGATACTGGGCTCCATCCGGGGCGGAGCCAAAAAGCTTTCCGGCCGCGAGAGAGACCTCGTGGAGTCCCTCGTCTTTTTAAAGCTCGCCCAAGAATACGACAGGGCCCAGATAGAGGTGGACCGGGACCTCGCGGGCCTTACCTCCCTGGAGGAGATGCTCAAGGACTCCCTGGGCCCGGACGTGGACGCGCGCGTGGCCGACCTGAGCCCGCCGTCAACCGACGAGGACCTCCTGGTCCGGCCCAGGTTCAGGGCCTACCTCAGGCTGCTGAGAATGGTAAAAGGAGCGCAGGAGGCCGCCTCTTTTGTGAGCGCGAAGGATCTCTTCCACCAGGCGGTCATCTCCGCCGCGGGCGAGGACCTCCTCGAAGAGGAGCCGGCAAGCGTCGTCATAGCAACGGTCCCGGACCCCTCAGGGCTCGCTGACCCCAACCTGGAGCTGTTCCTCGACAACGCGGAAAACACGGGGGTCCTGAGTAGATTCAGGGACGCGCTGGCCGGGGTGGTGGAAGGGATGGCAGCCGCGGGGGAGCCCGACCAGGAGAAACTCGACCTCGCGGCCGCGATCTCCGGGGAGATATCCACCCTCGCGCCCCTGGCCAGCCAGAGGGGTGAGCTCATGCTCTTAGCGGCCGTGTTCCCCTTCCAGGACCCCCTGGCCCTTCTCATGCATCTCTTCCTCGGCGAAAAGCCGCCCGAGAGGCGCGGGCGCTCGGTCTTTTTGTCCCTCGGCCCCGTGCCCGTTCAAAAGATTGAGCCCTTCGGCCCCGCCGCGTAAGGAAAACTGAGGATTCGCCCTATGGAATACGAACCTGTAATCGGCCTTGAGGTCCACGCGCAGCTCCTCACCGAGACCAAGCTCTTCTGCTCCTGCCTCACCGCGTTCGGCGCACCGCCCAACACCCAGACCTGCCCCGTGTGCCTCGGCATGCCCGGGGTCCTTCCCGTGGCCAACAAGAAGGCGGTCCGGTACGCGATAGCCCTGGGGCTGGCCACGGGCTGCACCATATCGAAGACCTCGCTCTTCGCGCGCAAGAACTACTTCTACCCCGATCTCCCCAAGGGCTACCAGATCAGCCAGTACGAGGTGCCCATCTGCCGGCGCGGGTTCATAGACATAGACCTTGAGGGCGAAAAAAAGAGGATCGGCATCACCAGGATCCACATGGAGGACGACGCGGGCAAGCTCATCCACGACGAGGAGAACCCGGTCTCCAGGGTCGACTTCAACCGCACCGGGGTGCCGCTTCTCGAGATAGTGAGCGAGCCGGACATCCGCTCCCCCGAGGAGGCGGTGGCCTACCTTCGGGCTCTTAGGGACATCCTGTTGTACCTCGGGATATCCGACGGCAACATGGAGGAGGGCTCCTTCAGGTGCGACGCGAACGTCTCCCTGCGCGCCGCGGGTGAAGAGAAGTTCGGCACCCGCACCGAGCTCAAGAACATGAACTCCTTCAGGCACATCCAGAGGGCGCTCTTCTACGAGATCCGCCGCCAGCGCGCGCTCCTTGACGCGGGGGAGGAGGTGCTCCAGGAGACCCGGCTCTGGGACGAGGCCAAGCAGGCCACCTTCGGCATGCGGGGCAAGGAGGAGGCCCAGGACTACCGCTACTTCCCAGACCCGGACCTCATCCCCATCACGGTGCCGGATGAATGGATCGAGGAGATCCGGGAATCTCTGCCCGAGCTCCCGGCCGCGAAGAGGGAAAGGTTCATTTCCGTGTACAGTATACCGGAGTACGACGCGGGGGTGCTCACCTCGTCCAGGGCCCTGGCCGACTACTTCGAGGACGCGGTCAAGGGGTCAGGCGAGCCCAAGAAGGTCTCCAACTTTATCATGAGTGAGCTCATGCGGGAGCTGAAACGCGACGAGCGGGACATCTCGGAGTGCCCCGTGACCCCGGCCATGCTTTCCGAGCTTCTTGTCATGGTGGACCAGGGCAAGATCTCGGGCAAGATCGCGAAGGACGTGTTCGAGGAGATGTACCGGACCGGCACAAAAGCGTCCGAAATCGTTGAGAAAAAGGGGCTCGCAGTGGAAAGGGACGAGGGAGCGCTCATCGCGCTCATAGAGGAGATTCTGGCCGAAAACCCGGACCAGGTGGCCCAGTTCAAAGCCGGAAAGACCAAGGTTTTAGGTTTCTTCATGGGCCAGTTGATGAAAAGAACCAGGGGCAAGGCCGACCCCAGGCTTTCGAACGAGCTTTTGAGGGAGAAGCTGGCTGAGTAGTTAACTAACTAAAATTATTATTTATAGAGCCAGAAAGGTTATCACATG
>JARFUL010000074.1 GCA_029289015.1 Syntrophobacteria bacterium
AGGTACAGCGGATGATGAATTCTATCTCAGGACAAGAGATGCCCTGGAGCCTGGCTGAGACGGTGCACCGCCAGACGGAGGGGAACCCCCTGTTCGTGCAGGAGGTATTACGCTACCTGCGTGAGGGGGGACTTGTCACCATGCGAGCCCTTGCCCTCGCCCACCCGGGCCGCGGTGCCCACGATGTTGCGGATCATCTTCCTCAGGAAGCCGTTTGCCTCGAAGGAGAATTCGAGGAGCCCGTTTTCACCCCTGGCAAGCTCGGCCCGCATGAGGTTCCTTACCTTGGACTTGGCGGAGCTTCCCGTCGCGCAAAAGGAGGTGAAGTCGTGCTCTCCCACCAGCGCTGCCAGGGCCTCCCTCATGGCCCCAACGTCGAGCGCGCGGCGCACCCACCACGCGTGGCCCCTGCCCACTGCTATGGGGAAGTCCCGGTTGATTATGCGATAGAGGTACTCCTTTGTGCGCGCGCTGAACCGCGCGTGGAAGGAGGGGTCCGCTTCCTCGAGGGAGAGCGCGGCGATGTCGTCGGGAAGGAGGCCGTTCAGCCCCCTGAAGAGCTCCCCGGCCGCCAACCTGGTCCGGGCCTTGAAGTGGGCCACCTGGCCCAGCGCGTGGACGCCCGCGTCGGTGCGGCCCGCGCCAAAAACAGTGACAGAGGACTGGGTCATCACCGCGAGCGCGTCCTCCACCGCCTCCTGCACGGTGAGGAGGCCGGGCTGCCTCTGCCAGCCGTGGTACCCGGCCCCGTCGTACTCGAGCACCACCCGGAAGTTCCTCTTTTTCCCTTCATCCATGAGGCTCAGGGGCGCCAGGGCAAGACGTCGAGACCCCGGGTTTCGTCCATGCCCAGCATCAGGTTCATGTTGGCCACCGCCTGGCCCGCCGCGCCGCGGTTGAGGTTGTCTATGGTGGAAAGCACCACCACCCGCCCGGTGCGCTTGTCGACCCTCACGCCCAGGGTAACCAGGTTGGTGCCCCGGCTGTGCACCGTGTCGGGGAGCGCGGGTTGCTTGAGCACCCGGAGGAATCTATCTTCCCGGTAGAACTCCTCGTAGAGGGTTTCAAGGTCCCGGGTCTCCATATTATCCGTGAGGTCCGCGTAGATGGTCGCGAAGATGCCCCTCAGCATGGGCGCGAGGTGGGGGATAAAGGTTATCTTCACCCCGTGGCCCGCGAGGGACGAGAGCTCCTGCTCCATCTCCGGGGTGTGGCGGTGCTCAGCCACCTTGTAGGCCCGGAAGGACTCGTTCACTTCGCAGAAGTGCAGGGCCTGCGCTACCCCCCGGCCCGCGCCCGTCGCGCCGGAGGCCGCGCTCGCGATGATGGTGGAGGTGTTGATCAGCCCCTTCTTTACCAGGGGCGCGAGCCCCAAAATCACCGAGGTGGGGTAGCACCCGGGGTTGGCCACCAGCCGGGCCGAGGCTATCTTTTCCCGATGGATCTCCGGCAGGCCGTAGACCGCTTCGCCCAGCAGGTCCGGCGCGCTGTGGGGCTGGTACCACTCTTCATAGACCGCGCGGTCCCTGAACCGGAAGTCCGCGCTGAGGTCCACCACCTTCAGGCCCTTTTGCAAGAGCGCGGGCACCACGTCCATCGCGGCCTTGTGGGGCAGGCACACGAACGCGAGGTCAACGTCGCGGGGCACCGCGCGGGGGTCGGTGTCGTGCACCTCTACGTCGAAGAGGCCGGTGAGCTCCGGAAAGACGGACGCCAGCCTCTCCCCCGCGTGGGTGCGGGAGGAGACGAAGACCACCTCCGCCTCGGGATGCACGTAAAGAATCCTGATGAGCTCGAGGCCCGTGTAGCCCGTCGCGCCCAAAACCGCGACCTTCGCCATACAATCAGCTCCCTTGAGAATGTGAAATAACGAAAAAAGGGGCGTCCCTTCTTTAGGGAGCCCCCGGACCAACCCGCTATGGGTGTTGATTTAACGTTTGGAGTACTGGAACCTCGCCCGGGCTCCCTTCTGGCCGTACTTCCTGCGCTCTTTCACCCTGGAGTCCCTGGTGAGGAACCCGGCCTTCTTCAGCACCGGCCTCAGGTCCTGGTTGAACTCCACCAGGGCCTTGGCGATGCCGTGGCGCAGCGCGCCCGCCTGGCCGGCCAGGCCGCCGCCCTTGGCCGTGGCCCACACGTCGAACTTGTCCAGGGTCTTGGTGGCCTCCAGCGGCTCCCTGAGCATCATCTGGAGCGTCTCCCTGGGGATGTATTCCTCCAGCTCCTTCTTGTTTACCGTTATGCGGCCGATGCCCGGGGAGAGCCACACCCGGGCCACAGCGTTCTTCCTCTTGCCGGTGGCGTAATATCTATCTTTCATAACTTTCTCAGTCTAAAGCTCCAGAGCCTGGGGTCTTTGGGCCTCGTGGGGATGCGCGGGCCCGCGGTAGACCTTGAGCTTCTTGAGAAGCTTCCTCCCCAGCCGGTTCTTGGGCAGCATCCCCTTGACCGCGCGGGAGATGACCAATTCGGGCTTGTCTTCGATCATCTGCTTCGCGGTCCGGGTCTTGAGCCCGCCTATGTAGCCGGAGTGCCAGTGGTAGAGCTTCTTGTCCATCTTCTTGCCGGTGAGCTTCACCTTCTCCGCGTTGATCACCACCACGAAATCCCCGGTGTCGACATGGGGGGTGAACAGGGGGTTGTGCTTGCCTCTGAGCCTGGCAGCCACCCTGGAGGCCATGCGGCCCAGGGGTTGGCCGCTTGCATCTACCAGCACCCAGTTTCTTTTCACTTCGCCCTTTTTGGCGCTTACTGTCTTCATATGTATACTGTTGCCTCTTCGTTCTAATAAGAATATGGACAACTAGCCTATAATGATAGCCGTGTCAAGGGAAAGTTTCAAGGCGCGCGGCCTCTTCGCGCGGGCCCCGTTTGTTGATTTCTTGACATGAGCCGGAATTGGGGCCAAACTGAAATATTGTATGGCATTTCAGGGCAAGGTCTTCTTGAAATAGAAGGGGGACAGTCATGAGCGAGATCCTCGATGTGTACGCGAGGGAGATCCTCGATTCACGCGGCAACCCCACGGTGGAGGTGGATGTATGGCTCGAATCCGGCGCGTTCGGCCGCGCGGCGGTTCCCTCGGGCGCGTCCACCGGCACCAGGGAGGCGCTGGAGCTCAGGGACCAGGATGCAGGGAGGTATCTGGGCAAGGGCGTGTTGAGTGCAGTTGAGAACGTGAACAAGGTCATAGCCCAGGAGCTGGCAGGGTTCGAGGCCCTGGACCAGGCCGCGGTGGACCTGAGCCTCATCGAGCTGGACGGCACGGAGAACAAGTCCAACCTCGGGGCCAACGCGATTCTGGGGGTCTCCATGGCCGTGGCCAGGGCCGCGGCCGAGGAGTCGGGGCTCGCGCTCTACCGCTACCTGGGAGGCGCGGGCGCGCGCATCTTGCCCGTGCCCATGATGAACGTGCTCAACGGCGGCGCGCACGCGGACAACAACGTGGACATCCAGGAGTTCATGATCGTGCCCGTGGGCGCGGGGGATTTCGCGCAGGCCCTGAGGATGGGCGCGGAGATATTCCACAACCTGAAGAAGGTGCTGGGGGCCAAGGGGCTGGCCACCTCGGTGGGCGACGAGGGCGGGTTCGCGCCCAACCTCGGCTCCAACGTCGAGGCCATAGAGCTTATCCTCATGGCTGTGGAGAAGGCCGGGTTCAAGCCGGGGGAGGATATCCTCCTGGCCCTGGACGCGGCCGCGTCGGAGTTCAGGCAGGATGCCGGGTACCTCCTGGCCGCGGAGTCGGATGAGGCCATAGAGAGCGAGAGGCTGGTGGAGCTCTACGAGGAGTGGGCCGCCAAGTATCCCATCATCTCCATTGAGGACGGCATGGCGGAGGACGACTGGGACGGCTGGGTCATGCTCACCGAGAGGCTCGGCTCCAGGGTCCAGATAGTGGGGGACGACGTGTTCGTCACCAACACCAAGATTCTGGCCAGGGGCATAGACGAGGGGGTGGCCAACTCCATCCTCATCAAGCTGAACCAGATCGGCACCATAACAGAGACCCTCATGTGCATGGAGATGGCGCGAAGGGCCAACTACACCAACGTGGTCTCCCACCGCTCCGGCGAGACCGAGGACACCATTATCGCGGACCTCGCGGTCGCGGCGGGCACCGGGCAGATAAAGACCGGCTCCGCGTCCCGCACCGATCGTATCTGCAAGTACAACCAGCTCCTGAGAATCGAGGAGGAGCTGGGTGAGACCGCGGTCTTCCCCGGCCGCGGCGCGTTCAACGTGTAAAAACTTTGCAAGAACCCTAAACCAAGATCGGGGCGTGGCGCAGCCTGGTAAGCGCACCTGCTTTGGGAGCAGGGGGTCGGAGGTTCAAATCCTCTCGCCCCGACCAATGAAACCAAGGGGTTGGCCGGATGGGCTGACCCCTTTTTCCTTTTATGCACCGTTTTGGTCGCCATCCACTATCTAAATCCCCTTTTGTAGCTGCTCGTATGCTATTGTATATTTAAATATGATGCTCAGTGGGCAATCGTGGTTTTC
>JARFUL010000075.1 GCA_029289015.1 Syntrophobacteria bacterium
AGACCGGGTTTTCGGGGAAGTGTCCCTGGAAGAAGGGCTCGTTCACCGCGACGTTTTTAATCGCGACCGCGCTTCCCTCGGGGTCGAACTCCATCACCCGATCCACCATGAGAAAGGGATAACGGTGAGGAAGGACCGCCATAATCTCATCTATGTCCATAACATGAGCCATCGCCTACCCCTCATCAACCTTCTTTCTAAGCTGCTCGACCTTCTTTCTCAAGGACCTGAGCGCCCTCTTCAGCTCCGGCAGGTCCTTGAACACGGTAAGGGCCTTGAGGTGGACCCTCGCGTCAATGGCCGGGACCCCCGCGACCTGCTGGCCGCGCGCCACCGGTTTTGCCACCCCGGCCTTGGGCGCGATCACCGCGAAGTCTCCTATGGAGAGCCTCTGGGCCACCCCGGCCTGCCCCGCGACTATCACGTTCTTCCCGAGGGTGACGGAGCCGGAGAGCCCGCACTGGCCCACCAGGATGCAGTTCTCGCCGGTCACCACGTTGTGGGCCACCTGGACCAGGTTGTCTATCTTGGTGCCCCTGCCCAGCCTGGTGACTCCCAGGCTCGCCCGGTCTATGGTGGTGCCCGCGCCCACCTCCACCCCGTCTTCGATCTCAACCGTGCCCACCTGGGGTATCTTGACGTAGACCTCTTTGTCCCTCGCGTAGCCGAACCCGTCGGACCCCACCACCGCGTTCGGGTGGAGCACCACGTTTCGCCCGATTTTCACCTCGTCCATGACCACCGCGCCGGGAAAGAGTATGGTCCCCTCGCCCACGGAACTGTCCCGGCCCACGTAGGTGTGGGGATAGAGCACGCAAAAGTCCCCTATTACGGCGCGCTCGCCCACGTATGCGAAGGGCATGACCGCGACGTCTCTGCCGATCTTGGCGCTCCCGGCCACCTCTGCCCTGGGGCTCAGGCCCGGCTCGGGGAGCGGCTTGGCCGCGAAGTGGGCCACAGCCTTTGCGTAGCCGAGGCTGGGATTTTCCGTAATGATGAAGCTCTTGTCTACCCCCCTGACCGCCCTGTCTGCTATCACAGCTAAGGCCTTGGAATCCTTTAGCAAACCCTTGTACTTGATGTCCGTCAGGAAGGTAACCTCGTCCTCCAGCGCGTCGGTGAGGGTGTTGAGCCCCCGGACCACGGCCAAGGGGTCCCCCTCCACGCGTCCGCCCAGCTCGCGGGCAAGCTCCTCTAAGGTCGTCTCTTTACCCCTCATGGCTATCTCTTTTTGCTCTTGCTCCTGCTCTTCCTCTTCTTCTCGTACATATCGTTGAACTCTTTGATCACCCGATCCGTAAGGTTGTAGGCCCCCGGGGCGTAGAAGATGCCCGCCTGGCCGCGCTCAAAGATGATGGAGTAGCCTCCCCGCTTTCCGACCCGCTCCAGCACGCTCTTCACGTCCCTCAGCAGGGGATCCATCAGCCTCCTTTGGACCTGCCTCAGCCTCATCTCCGCGGCCCTGCGGCGCTCCTGGAGCTGGCGCTCCATTATTGCGAGCTCCCTGAGCTTCTCCTTGCGGACCTTTTCACCCCACAAGAGGGACTTGGAGTCGAACTCGGACCGTTTCTTCGCGAACACGTCCTCGTATTTCTTGACCTCCTTCTTCACCGCTTCCACCTCGTTGTTCAGCTCCTTTTTCTTCGCTTTGCCAGCCTCGCTCTTGGTGATCACCCCGGTGATGTCGAAGTAGCCTATCTTCAACTGGCCCGCCGCGTAGGCCCCGGTCGCGGGGAGTGCGGTCAAGAAAAACGCCGTTATAATAATAAGTAGCCATGCCCTTCTCATAGTATCCTCCTGAAACTGGGCGATATGGCCTGTCCGCCTGGCTCAAAGCTAGAAGAACAGCCCCATGGAGAACTCCCAGTTGTCCCTCGGCTCTCCGGTCCGGGGGTCCGGGTTCCAGCCGTACTCCAGCCTCAGCGGCCCCAGCGGCGAGTACCAGCGCAACCCTATGCCCACCGAGTGACGGACCTTGCCTATGTCTACGGTTTCATTGTTGTTGTATGCCTGGCCGGTATCGTAGAAGAGAACACCCCTAACCCCCACGTCCCCGGCTATGGGGAACAGGAACTCCGCGTTGAAGAGAATCATCTTGTTCCCGCCGATGCGGTTGCCGGTGGCGGGGTCCTTGGGCCCCACCTCGCCGTAGTTGAACGCGCGGATGGAGTTTATGCCGCCCAGGAAGAACCTCTCGTAGATGGGCGTGAAAAGGCCTTCCCTGCCCTCCAGGTAGCCGGCCCGGCCGTGGAGGAAGCCCACGGTCTTCCAGAACAGGGGGAAGTACCAGCCGGTGTTGAAGATATACTTGGTGTAGGCCGTGTCGCCGCCGAGGTAGGGCTCGCCGGAGTACTCCACGTAGAACTCGTTCTGGGAGCCCTCCGTGGCCAGGAAGAGGTGGTCCCTCGTGTCCCTCTCTAGGCCCACCATGATTGCCGACTTGTCTATGTCGCCCTCCATCCTCTTTATGAATGCGGAGACCAGCGGCTGCAGAGAGTAGACCTCCGACGCGTCGAAGGTATATTTGAGATGGGCCTTGACGTCCTCAAAGATCGGGTAGCTGAAGCTCACATTGAAACCGTTGGACCTTCTCTTGAACTCGCCGTAGTCGTGGGTCCAGTGGAACGCGTCGAACCCCGCGGAGAGGGGGATGCCGAAGAGCCACGGCTCAATTACCGAGAGCTGGTAGCGCAGCCCCTTCGCGGCCACGTAGCCCTTGAGTGACAGCTTTATGCCCGTGCCCATGAAGTTTCTCTGGCTTACCTCAGCCATCGCGAACATGTTGTCCCAGGAGCTGTACCCCGCGCCGATGGAAAAGGCGCCGGTCTCCCTCTCCAGGACCGCTATGTTCACATTCATCGTGTCTTCCCGGGTCCCCTTCGCGGTGGTGAACTTGACGTCCTCGAAGTACTCCAGCCTCTGGAGGTTTACCCGGGATTTCTTCATGTGCGTAGAGCTGTAGAGCCCCTGCTCCTTTATCTTGAGCTCCCGGCGGATCACCTTGTCCCTGGTCTTGAAGTTTCCGGATATGGTAATCCGCTCGAAGTAGACCTTTTCGCCCTTCTTCACCTGGTAGGTGACGTTTACCAGGCCCTTTTCCTCATCCTGGTCTATCTTGGGGCTCACATCCGCGAACGCGTACCCCTTGTCCGCCTGCCCCGTGGTGAGCTGGTTCATGTCCTCCCGCATGACCTTGCGGTTGTAGTACTCCTCTTCAGGGAGCTCCAGCTCTTCCATGAGTTCATCTTTTTCGCCCACGAAGTCGCCGTCTATGCCCACCTTGCCCACCCGGTAGCGTTTGCCCTCAACCACCGGGACATCTATGTATATCCCTTCCTCGTCGTGGGTGACCTTGGGGGTGCCCACCTGCGCGTCGATGTAGCCGTTGTTGTAGTAGTATGCGGCCAGCCTGTCGGTGTCGAGCTCCAGCTCGTCCTTCTTCAAGATTCCGGACCCTGTGAAGAGCCAGAACCACCCCTTCTCCTTTATGGACATAACACCCAGCAGATCGTCCGGGTCAACCTGCTTTACGCCGGTGAAGGTTATGGCTTCGATGTAGAGCTTCTCGTTCTCGTCTATGACAAAGGTGACCTTGGTCTCGTTCTCCTTGAGGGGCTTTATCTCGTACTCCACCTCCGCGTTGAAGTAGCCGTCCTCGCGGTAGAGGCTCTTTATCTTCTCCACGTCGGCCACGAGCCTGTCCCGGTTGAGGATGGTATAGGGCTTCGAGCTTATCGCGGCCCTGAGGTCTTCCTCGTCGATCTCTTCCGCGCCCTGAAACACTATCTCCTTGATGGACGCCTTCTCTTCCACGATGAAGGTCACCAGCTTGCCCTGGGGATGGTCGCTTACGTCGAGCTTTACGTCCTTGAAGTAGCCCATCTTGTGGATGACCTTCAGGTCATCGCTGAGCACCCTGGGGTTGTAGATGTCACCGGGCCGGGTCCTGATGGCCATCCTTACCGCGTCCTTCTCGATGCGCTTGCTGCCCAAAACGTTGATCCGGTAAATCTTCGCCTTCCTGAAGACCTTTATCCCCACCTCCTTGGCCATCTTCTCGGAGGCCTTGCCGAGGTTCTCCAGCCCCATCTGCTCCACGTAGATGGGCGCGCTCTTCCTCAGCCGCGAGGTGTCCACCACCCTCACGTCCAGGCTTATGCGCTCCCCCACCTTGGTGAGGCTGCCGTAGATCGCGAACCCCGCGCCGAGCATGCGGCCCATCTCGGACGCGCGCTCGTCGTTGAGGTCTGCCGGCCTGAGCCCCCCCATGACCCCGAGAACCTCCCCCAGGTCCACCGATTCCATCCCCTCCCTGGCCAGCCTCTTGTTGATGAGCAACATGAGCGGCTTGGCCAGATGGCTCAGGTCTTCACGGCTGTAGAAGGTAAAGGGGAATACCGCCACCTTTACCCCGCCCTCTTCAATCTGCGCCTGAGCGGGAACAAAAAGAAGGAGGATTAGAACAATCGCTGCGGCAGAGGCTCTCATGCTGTCAACTCCAAGTATGGCCGCCGGGAATACTCCGGTGTTAGTCGTATATTTCGGTTCAGCTTTCTTCTATAACCTTTCCGTCGGTTAAACGCAACTTTCTATTCATAAGCCGGGCCAGCTCCACGTTGTGGGTAACCACGAGCATGGTGGTGCCCAGCTCCTCGTTCAGGGAGATGAGGAGGTCCATCAGGGACCTGCCGGTCTTGGGATCGAGGTTGCCGGTGGGCTCGTCGGCCAGGATGAGGCTGGGCTTCTGGACCAGGGCCCTGGCCACCGCGACCCTCTGCTGCTCGCCGCCGGAAAGCTCGCCCACCCTGTGGTGGAGCCGGTCGCCAAGTCCCAGATTCACCAGGATATCCTCGGCCAGGGGAAGCGCGGCCTTGGGTTTGGCCCCGTTTATGAGCACGGGCATCATGGAGTTTTCCAGCGCGGTGAACTCCGGAAGGAGGTGGTGGAACTGGAACACGAACCCGATGTTCTGGTTGCGGAACTCGGCCAGCCTCCCCTCGTCGTACGCGAACACGTCCTCCCCCCTGAAGAGCACGCTGCCCGCACTGGGCCTTTCCAGGGTGCCCAGAATGTGAAGCAGGGTCGATTTGCCCACCCCGGACGCGCCCATCACCGCGACCCGCTCCCCCTCCTCCACGCTGAGGTTGAGCCCTCTGAGCACCTCCACCTCCCTTCCGGGCTGGCGGTAGGTCTTTTCCAGGTTTCGGGTCTCGATGATCATCCGCTACTCGTACCTCAGCGCCTCCGCGGGGTCGATGCGGGAAGCCCTCCTCGCGGGGTAGATGGTGGCCAGCAGCGCTATGGCCACCGCGCTAAGCGCGATGAGGGCCACCTCCAGGGGGTCTATCCTCACGGGAAGGGTGGCGATGTAGTAGATGTCCGGGGGCAGCTTGATGAACTTGTACTTTTTCAGGATCCCCGAGAGCACGATCCCGCCCGCGGTGCCCACCACGGAACCCAAAAGCCCGATAAAGAGCCCCTGGTAGACGAATATCTTCATGATGGAGGACCTGGTCGCGCCCATGGACATCAGGATCGCGATGTCCCCGGTCTTCTCCATCACCACCATGATGAGGGTGGAAATAATGCCGAAGGCCGCGACCAGCACGATGAGAATCAAAATTATGTACATCGCGAGCTTCTCCAGCTTGAGCGCGGAGAACAGAGACTTGTTCATCCGCATCCAGTCCTTGGCGTAGTAGGGGAAGCCCAGCTTGTTCTGGAGCGAGTCGGCTATCTTTCCGGCCTGGTAGATGTCGGCCACCTTGACCTCAAGGCCGGTCACCCCGTCCCGCATGCCCACAAAGGACTGCGCGGCGGAAAGGGAGATAAAGGCCAGGTTGGAGTCGTACTCGTACATGCCGGTCTCGAAGAACCCCATGACGAGGAAGTCCCTGCTCACCGGCACCCTGCCCATGGGTGTGAGCTTGCCTATGGGCGACATCACGGAGATGATCGCGTTCTTCTCCGCGCCGAGCCTCTTGGCCAGCTCAACCCCCAGGAAGATACCGTTGACCGCGTCCCTCGCGCCGAGGTCCCTGAGCGCGCCCTCCTTTACCTTTCCCAGGTTGATAACCTTTTGCGCGGTTTCGGGGTTTATGCCCCTAAGCACCACCCCGGTGGCCCGCCCCTTGAACCCCACCATGGCCTGGGTGTAGACAAAGGGTGTGGCCGCGTCGACCCCGGGCTCGCTCTCCGCCCTCTTCTTGACGGACCGCCAGTCGCCGATGGTCCCGCTGTATCTCATGATCACAACGTGGGAGGTGATGCCGAGGATCTTCTTCTGCAGGTCCTCCTTGAAGCCGTTCATGACCCCGATCACCACGATGAGCGCACACACCCCCAGCGCCACCCCCGCGGTGGATATCGCGGTGATGATGGAGATGAAGGTCTGCTTGCGCTTCGCCTTCAGGTACCTGTAGCTTATGAACAGCTCGAAGCTCAACCCGAACTCCTCGGGCGCGCCCCGCATAGGGTAGGCCGGGGCAGACCGCATGCCGACAGCGCAAAGGACAAGGAATACACCGGAATATCCTAAGCCTCGGGCCGCATCAGGGGGAAGAGGATCACCTCCCGGATGGACGCGGAGTCGGTGAAGAGCATTGCCAGCCTGTCTATGCCCACCCCCTCGCCCGCGGCCGGAGGCATACCGTACTCCAGGGCCAGGACATAATCCTCGTCCATGGGGTGGGCCTCCTCGTCCCCCGCGGCCTTGGCCCGAACCTGCTCCTCGAACCTGGCCCTCTGGTCGTCGGGGTCGTTGAGTTCGCTGAACCCGTTGGCCAGCTCCCTTCCGCCGATGAAGAGCTCGAACCGGTCCACGAGGTCCGGGTCGGTTTCGCTGCGGCGGGCCAGGGGAGAGACCTCCACCGGGTAGGAGTGGACAAAGGTGGGCTGGATCAGCTTGGGCTCCACCAGCACCTTGAACAGCTTTTCCAGGAGCTTGCCGGGCCCCTCCATCTCCTCGGGGTCCACCCCGAGCCTTCGGGCGGTGCGCTTGAGGGACCCAAACTCCTCGAACTCCTTGGGGTCGAGGCCCCCCACCTCCACCAGGCTCTCCTTCAGCCTGATCCTGCGCCACGGGGGGCTGAGGTCTATCTCGTCGCCCTGGTAGGTGAACCTGAGCCCTCCCAGGACCTCCTCGGCCACCCTTGCTATCATATCCTCGGTGAGGGCCATGAGGTCGTGGAAGTCCGCGTAGGCCATGTAGAACTCGAGCATGGTGAACTCGGGGTTGTGCTTGGTGGAGAGGCCCTCGTTGCGGAAGCTGCGGTTGATCTCGAAGACCCGGTCGAACCCCCCCACCAGGAGCCTCTTCAGGTGGAGCTCCGGCGCGATCCGCAGAAATAGGTCCATATCCAGCGTCTTGAGGTGGGTCGCGAATGGTTTGGCCGTGGCCCCGCCGGGTATGGTCTGCATCATGGGGGTCTCCACCTCGAGGAACCCCCTCGCTGCCAGGTAGTCCCTCACCGTCTGGATGATCCGTATCCTCTTGAGAAACAGCTCCCGGACCTCCAGGTTCACCATGAGGTCCAGGTAGCGCCTGCGGTAGCGGGTCTCCACGTCTTTTAGGCCGTGGAACTTCTCGGGCAGGGGGCGCAGCGACTTGGTCACCAGCTCCACCTCTTCGGCCATGACGGTGAGCTCCCCGGTCCTGGTGCGGAAGAGGACCCCGGACACCCCCACGATGTCGCCGATGTCGTACCTCTTGAAGAGGTTGAACGCGGCCTCGCCCACCCTGTCCTTTCGCACGTATACCTGGATATCCCCGGAGGAGTCCCTGAGGTGGGCGAACGCGACCTTGCCCATGTGCCTGGCGGTCATCATCCTGCCCGCGACGGTTACTCCGATGCCGGCCCCTTCGAGCTCCTCCTCGGTGAGGGAGCCGTGGGCCTCCTTGAGATCGCCCGCGAGGTGGGTGGGGCGGAAGGTGTTGCCGTACAGGGGGAGACCCTGATCCCTCAGGCCGTCGGCCTTGGATCTCCGCTGTTCGAGAAGGGTCCGCTTCTTGTCCATTTATCCGGCCCTAAGATACTGAAGTTCTTTAATTACAGGCTAAAAGAATGCAACACGTTAATCCATTTGCCCAAAGTAGTCAAGGGTACCGGCCATACCCGTCCGGGTGTCCAGGCTCCCCCTGGCGCGGCCCAAAAAGATGTTGGAAACCGCCGCGCTTCGGGCGCCAAACCGCGCGGCCCGGTATCCCGGGGCTCCGGCGGACGGGCATAAGGGGTGATATAACTGTTGACACCCGGCCCGCACTATAATAAAAGATTTAGTAATATAAGCTACTTTCAGTCAATATTCATCAGTATGTCCCCTTCGACTTGCCAGGAGGTTTTCCATGGCTATATTCAAGAAGAGAGAGAAGCCCACGCGCGGCAATCCCGACAAATCCGCAGGCAAGAAAAGTCGGCTGACCATCTTTTTGGGGATCGTGGTCATCCTCGCGGGTGGAGCCTACGTCTACATGAACTACCTCGGGCCAAAGCTCTCGCCGCCCCCCCCGAAGAAGAGGGTGGTGAAAAAGCGGGTCAAGCGGAAAGCGAAAAAGCCCAGGGCCGTCGCCAAAAAAGCGGTCAAGGCCCGGCCCAAGCGCCAGCTCGTAGCAAAGAAACAGAAGGTGAGGATGGTCAAGGCCAAGCGCGACCTCGAGTCAAGGGTCAGGCTCCTGGAGGACCGGCTCATAGACAGGCCCACCTACGAGGAGCTGCTAGCGCGCATAAAGAGGCTGGAGTACAGTGTCCAGTCCCTGGGCGGACAGGGGATGCGGACCGCCAGGGTCGCGCCGGCCTCGGCCGCGGCCGTGAGCACCAGGAAGCTACCCAGGGAGTACCGCAGGCTGAGGTCCGTGTTCCGGACCGTTGAGTCGGACCGCTACCCCAAGGCCCTCTTCGACAAGATGCGGGAGACCGCGCCGGGGACCGTCTCCTTCACCCTGCCCGAGCTTATGGAGGTGGGGGTGGAGCAGGTATCAGTCACGTCGGTGAAGGGCAAGAGGGAAGTCACCGTGGTCACGGACAAAGAGTCCAAGATCACCAACCGGGTGCTCTGGTCCTCGGGCATCTGGGCCTACACCCGCAAAGACTCAAAGGACCTGCTCAACGGCGTTGGTCTCCGCTCCGTGCCGGTTGAGGAGTTTCTCAAGGCCGAGCAGACGTACAGGAAGGCCATAGATATTCTTTATAAAGCGCTCTCCGGATAGACGGGACGCCAAGGCTTTTTTTGAGCCCCGCGCTGCCTTCTACGCGGGGCTTTTCTACTTCTTTTCGGCGTGCCTTCTTGATTCCGGGGCCCAAAGCCTATAAGGTTCATGAGGGATTTTTTGTTGACACGGGTAAGTTCCCTGGTTACGTTTATCTACTTGACGCACTTTTTGATTTATGGGCAATGAGGGCCCAATATTGATAAAAGGGACATTGAGATGAAAAGAACGTTTCAGCCCAACAACCTGAAGAGGAAAAGAACCCACGGATTTTTCTCGCGCATGTCCTCAAAGGGCGGCCGACGCATAATCAACAGAAGAAGAGCCCGGGGAAGAAAGAGGCTTTCGGCCTAACCCTTTTTGTTGGCGCGCGGTGGAGAACAGAGAAGACAACGGGGGTGATTTTCGGTTCGGCAAGAGCTCAAGGCTCAAAAAGAGCCGGGAGTTCAGAGCCGTTGTCAGCTCCACGAGGCCGAAGAAGACCGGAAATTTTGTGGTTTATCAGGCCAAAAACGCCGAGCTTGGACCCAGGCTCGGCATTTCGGTGGGCGCGGGGGTCGGTTGCGGGGTGGTGAGAAACAGGGTGAAGAGGAGACTGAGGGAGTTCTTCCGCGTGCACAAAGATCGCTTCCGGGATTCTTCGGACACCGTGATCATCGCCAAAAAGGGGGCCTCGGTCCTCTCCCTTAAGGATATTGAGAAGGAGCTCTCCTTCCTGGCAGGGGGAGAGAAGGTATAATCCAGATGATAAAGGGAACCATTAAGTTTCTGATCCGTTCCTACCAGGTCTTGCTGAGCCCGCTCTTTCCTCCCTCGTGCCGGTTTACCCCCACCTGCTCTTCCTACGCGCTCGAAGCGGTGGAGGTCCACGGTGCTCTCAAGGGGACCTGGATTGCCACAAGGAGGATCCTGAGGTGCCATCCATTCGGCTCCCTTGGCTACGACCCCGTAGAACCTTCCCCTAAGACCGAGCCAGGCTCCTGTTGATTCGAGGTTGAGATGGAATTCGATTCAGAAAAGCGAGCCCTCCTTGCTTTTGTCCTGACCATGGTGGTTCTTCTGGTCTGGGCCAAGTTCTTCGCGCCCCGCGCGCCCCAAAAGAAGGCCGAGCCCAAAAAGGTCGTTGAAAAGATCGAGGAGAAAACGCCCGCGCCCAAGGTCGCGGTGGGGGGGCCCGCCGCGATACCCCAGCCCTACCGGCCCAAGGTGAAGGCCAGGGAGGTGGTGGTGGAGACCCCTTTGTACGTGGCCACCTTCACCGAGCTGGGCGCGAGGCTCAAAAGCCTCACCCTGAAAAAATACTGGGAGACCACCAAGAAGGACTCCAGGCTCAAGGAGCTGGTGGCTGCAGACAGCTCCCGCGTCTATCCGCTGGGCACGGGGTTCCAGTCCAGCGGGAGCACGCCCTTTGACAACATAATCTTCCGGGCCGACACAAAGAGCCTCAAGCACGCTGTAAAAGAGAAGGAGCTTTCCGTAGCCTTCGTCTGGGAGGTTGAGGGCAACATCCGGATGGAGAAGGTCTTCACCTTCCGGCCCGACACCTATCTGATGGGCCTCAAGCACAGGGTGACCAACCTGTCGTCCGCCGCGTGGGAGGACAGCCCCCAGATCACCTACCAGAAGGTCGTGGGCAAGGACGAGGGCTCCAGGTACATCTTCGAGGGCCCCACGGTATTTCTCAAGGAGGGCGGCCTGGAGCAGGTAAAGCTCAAGAAGATAAAGAAGGAGATGGTCCTGGATAACGCGCTCTGGGCCGGGTACGAGTCCCAGTACTTCTTCTCCGCGATCCTGCCGCCCGAAGGCAAGAACTTCAGGGTCGGGCTCCACTACTCCGGGGGAGAGAACGGGCTCCTCACCATCGCGGTCGTGGGCGCGCCTTCGACAATTTCACCGGGCAAGACCCGCACCTTCACCTACGAGCTCTTTTTCGGCCCCAAGGACCTCAAGGTGCTCGGCAAGATGGGCAGGAGGCTCAAGGATGTGGTGGACTTCGGCTGGTTCGACCTTCTCGCGAAGCCGCTCCTTTACCTGATGAACCTCATAGACAGGTACATAGGCAACTACGGGCTGGCCATTATCATCGTCACGATTCTCATCAAGGTCGTGTTCTGGCCTCTCACCCACAAGAGCTACGAGTCCATGAGGGTGATGAAGAAGCTCCAGCCCAAGCTCAAGGAGTTCAAGGAAAAGTACAAGGGCGACAAGGCCAAGCAGAACGAGGAGATGATGGGCCTCTACAGGGCCTACAACGTCAACCCCATGAGCGGCTGCCTGCCCATGCTCCTCCAGGTGCCCATATTCTTCGCGTTCTACAGAATGCTCTACTCCGCGATCGAGCTCAGGCACGCGCCCTTCATGCTCTGGGTGAACGACCTTTCTTCGCCGGACAGGCTCCCGATCGGCTTTGACATACCCTATCTCGGGGGCCTTCCCGTGCTCACGCTGCTCATGGGAGCGTCCATGTTCATCCAGCAGAAGATGACGCCCATGTCCGGTGATCCCGCGCAGCAGAAGATCTTCATGTTCATGCCGCTCATATTCACCGTTTTGTTCGTCAATTTCCCCGCGGGGCTCACCCTCTACTGGCTGGTCAACAACGTCCTGTCCATCATTCAGCAGTACTTTATCAACAAGAAGGGGGATTAGGTAAGATGACTCCCATAGAGGTAGAGGCCAAGACCCTTGAGGAGGCGATAGAGATAGCCTGCGAGAAGCTCGGCCGGGCTGAGGACGAGCTCAAGATAGAGGTGCTCAGCAAGGGGTCTTCGGGAATATTCGGACTGGTGGGCGCGAAGAACGTGAGGATATCGGCCAGGCCCAGGAAAGAACGTGCCAGGCCGGCCCGGGAGGCCGCTGTGCCCGCCGGGGAAGCGGATGAAGAGGACCCCGGCATGGCCGAGGACGCGGCTGAGATTCTCAGATCCATCCTCTCCCACTTCAACCTCAAGACCGAGGTGACCTCGAGGATGGAGGGCCAGATTGCGTACCTGGATGTGAACACGGACAACCCCGGGCTGCTCATAGGCAGAAAGGCCCAGACCCTGGAGGCTTTTCAGTACATAGTAAGCTCCATGATGAGCCGCAGGATGGCCAAAAGGGCCAGGCTTGTGGTGGACGTGGAGGGCTACAGGACGCGCAAGGAGGCCGCTCCTCCCAATAGGATGCGCGACGCGGGCCCAAAGCCCAGGGATAACGACTAGAAAAGGCAGCCGCGCCGGAACCCGGAAGCCGAGCCCCCGATCTTCTCGTACTTCAGCTTTATCGGGCCTTTGTGCCCTGAAATCTTTCCCTTCACCCAGGCCAGGATGACTCGAAATGGGCAAGCACAGAAAAGAAGGATTCTATGAGCCCGCGCTCGAGACCGCGTCCCCGGATGAGAGGGCCGAAAGGCTCCTTGGGGGACTGAAAGAGCAGGTTGGGTTCGCGTACGAGAACTCCCCCGCGATGAGGGCCGTCATGGATGGGGCCGGCGCGTCCCCGGGGGACATAAAC
>JARFUL010000076.1 GCA_029289015.1 Syntrophobacteria bacterium
AGAAGTGGTTGCTCAGGGGCGCGATGAACCCCACCTTGCCCTTTGAGCCGGGCAGCGAGTAGAGCCTCGCGGGGCCGAAGGAGTCGGAGGGCTCCGCGGGGGTAAGCTCTCCCAGCCCCTCAACCCCCGCGATGATCTCGGCTATGGGCACGAAGAGGGACTCGTGGCGGGCCCTGGCCTCCCCCTTGGTGGGCATCAGCTCTATGAACCGCACCTCGAGGGGCTCCTCGAGGGTCATCCGGGCGAAGTCGGCCACCTCGTCGTTGTTGACCCCCCGCATGACCACGGTGTTTATCTTGATGGGCGAAAACCCCACCTCCTGGGCCTCTTCAATGCCCGAGAGGACCCTGTCCAAATAGTCCTGGCCCGCAATCTGGGCGTACCTGTCCCTCTTGAGGCTGTCCAAACTAACGTTTACCCTGCCCACCCCCGCGGAGAAGAGCTCTTTCGCGCGCTCCGCGAGGAAGACACCGTTGGTGGTGAGGGTGAGGCTCTCCAAACCCTCTATCGCGCTGAGCATCCGGCAGAGCTCCTCCATCCCCTTTCTGATGAGAGGCTCGCCGCCGGTTATCCGGACCTTGCGGATGCCCGCCAGGGCCGCGGCCTCAACCAGCGCGACGATCTCCTCGTAGGAGAGTATCTCGGTATGGCTGAGCTTCTCCCTGCCCCCCATGGGGCTGCAGTAGATGCAGCTCAGGTTGCAGTGGTCGGTGATGGATATCCTGAGGTAGTCTATCCTTCTCTTGTGCCCGTCAACGAGGTCGGTCATCCGATACCTTTTCCCTGCTAGGCGGCCCGCGCTCCTCCTTCGGTCCAAAAAGCGGTGGGCCGGGGCTATTTATTGCTCATCAGCTTCGCGTGGTAGATTGAGGCCAGGTGCTTCAGCCTGGCGCTAAGAAGCCTCTTCTTCACTTCAGGAAATTCATTGGACACAAATTGGAACTTTTCGCACCTCTCCATCTCTTCACAGAGGGAGCAGTCCTTAAGCTCCCTTTCGGACGCGCAGTCCCGGATGGGACACTCGTCAACGCAGCCCCCGGCCTTGCATCCCGGGCACTCGAGCCCCGCGAGCAGGCCCAGCCCGACCACAAGCTCCTGGTAGTTCAGGGATTCGCCGAGGCAGCTCAACCACCACTTGAGCTGGAATGTATCGAACACCTCGAGAAGCCTTGTGGCCAGCCTTTTTACCTCATTGGAGCCCAGGCCGCAGTATTCGCAGACCCCGCAGAAGCTCTCCCTTGGGTCCATGTTTCAAGTCCCCCTTTGTTATACTTGCGCCGGCCCCATGCCCTACCCGGCCCCTGGGGCCACCAGCCGCTCTATCTTGGCCATGATCTCATCATTTGTGTACCGGGTGATGGTCATGGCCCTCGCGGGGCACTCGGCCACGCAGGTGCCGCAACCCCTGCACAACGTGGCCTCCACCACCGCGACCCCTCCCCTGGCGCTTATCGCGCCCACCGGGCAGACGCTCAGGCAGGCCAGGCAGCCGGTGCACCTGCCCCGCGCCACCTCGACCCGCACGTCCTGGAGGGCAAGCTCGTCTTTGGCGAGAAAGCCCAGCGCCTTGCCCGCCGCGGCCAGCGCGGTCATCCTCAAAACCTCCGGGGAGGCCGGGTAAAGCCCTCCCCCCGCGAGAAAAACACCCTGTGCGTACGATTCCACGGGCCTCAGCTTGGGATGGGCCTCAGCCAAGAAGCCGTCCTCGTCCACCCCCACCTTGAAGAGGGAGGCCAGCCTCTTCAGCCCCTGCATTGGGAGGTGCGCGGTGGCCAGCACCAGAAAGTCGGTGGGGAACCTGAGTCCACTGCCCGCGGCCTGGTCGTCAACCTCGATGACCACGCGGGTGCGGCCGTTGGCCTCGAGCCTTTCCACCCGCGGGTAGGACTCTTCGCCAAAGGGGACGAAGACCACCCCTTTGCTCCTCGCGTCGAGGTACTCAAGCTCCAGCTTGCCCCTCATGTTCATGTCTCGATAGGCTACCACCACTTCGATTCTGGGGTCAAATCCCTTTATCCTCAGCGCGGACTCAACCGTCTGCCTGCAGCAGTCCCGGCTGCAGTACGCGCGCTCCGGGACCCGCGAGCCCACGCAC
>JARFUL010000077.1 GCA_029289015.1 Syntrophobacteria bacterium
CGGGTCAATGGTGATGTTGTTGCGCTGGGTCAGGTACCTACAGTCCATCTTCCAGGGGGTATGGCCGTCCACCACAAAGCCGCCGGGGTGCTTGCCCTTGTAGGTGAAGGAGTAGGTGTAGTCCCTGTTGGGGTTCGCGCCGATCAGGTATGCGTACCTCCCCTTCATATCCGGGGGGTAGTGCAGGTAGAAGGTGTAGCGCTGCCCCGGTGTTACCGTGAACCTGTATACCTTCACGTAGGGCGCGTAGCTCGCGTAGTAGCTCTGGTAGAGTTTCTTGGGCGCGCTGGCCTGATCAAGGGGCGCGGGCGGGGAGACAATGGAGATCTCCTGGTTCAGCGGCACGTCCACCACCGCGGCCGCTTTTGCATGGGCCGCAAAGAAAAATAGGGCCGCAAGGGCCAGGGCCGCAAGGGCCGCAGGTTTCCATGATAATGAAACGGTATCTCTTCTCATGCTCCGTCTCCTTGACTGAGGGACCTTTCAGGCCTTGCTCCGGGCCGCGACGCAAACCGGGTATATGCTCCCTGCATAGGGCCAGCGTAGGAGGAAGTCAACGATTTTCAGAAAACCTGTGAAGAGGATAACATCTCGCGCGGGGCCTAAAAACGGGGAGGAAGCAATGTCAGCTGCCCTTGCGCCTCCTTTGCTTCCTGCGGGCCTTTCTCCGCTCCTTCTCTCTCTGTTTTCTCCCCCTTTGAACCATCTTCCTGTCCCTGTCCGCGCTCTTTCTTTTGGCCTTCTCGCGTCCATCGAGGATGAAGGAGCCGGGGGTGGGCGGGGCCTTGGCCGGGGGCTCCTCCTTGGGCCTGGGCTCCCTCTTGGGCCGCTCCTTGGGCGGCGCGGGCCCGAAGAGAAACTCAGCCCCCACGAACTCGGAGAGGTAGAGCTCCTCCCCCGAGAGGTAGAACGTTGCGCCCCCCTCGAGGGCCGCATCCCGGGCCCGGACCTGCACTACGATGGGCTCCGGGTCTCTCCTTTTGGCCAGGAAGACCGCTCTATCCCTCTTTGCGGCAAAGGGCTCGAACCTCCTCGCGCCGGGAATTATGCCCCTTTCCATCAATACGGGGTAGTTCTTGCGCCGGGCCCCGTAGAAGAGGACCTTGGGCGGCTCAACCGGGCCGTCCGGAAGCGCGAGGGCCTCGCGGTCCCCGGGCTCGTAGTAGAGCTTTTTGCCCTCGAGACTGAACTCAGTGTACCCGCCGATGATGATCAGGTCCCTGAGGGAAATCTCCCTGAGCCGTCTCATCCCGTCTATCTCACCCAGGGCCCAAAGAAGCTCCTTTACGGGCAGGGAGCCGTCGTCGTCCAGAAAGAGGCCGTATTCGTCCGGCCGGTGGCAGAAGATGTACGCAAGAGACCTGGCCAGCCTCTTCATCTCCTTTGACGTCATGGCTATAGTCCCTTTGTGCCGCGCTACATGAAATCCACGAAGATGGGATTGGACACGATGAACATCCCTTTCCGGTCCTTCGCGTAAACCCGGTAGTAGGTGGGCCCGCCCCGGCTTACCTCGTTGTCCTCGAAGCTCAACCTGGCCGGGGTCTTCACGGAGACACTCTTTATGGCCCGGCCCTCCCGGACCACCGTCAGGCTCAATAAAGACTCGGTGGCCGGTTGCGTGTCGAGCTCCACCGTCACCTTCGGCGGGCCCGAGGCAACCAGGGTCTCGCCGCTTCGCGCGATAACGTTCGAGCCCGCGTCCTGGACCGTAAACCTGACGAGCCTCGGGAAGAGGCCGTTGTCCGACCTTCTGCGCGCGTACATGCGGCCGCTCTCCAGGTCGGCCAGCAGCTTCCCGGTCTTCCTTTCCGCGCGGGGAAAGACTATCTGGTACTGGTCGAACCCCAGCTTGGACTTGCCCTCCCGCCAGAAGTCCGAGCCTGTTATCGCGAAGGGAGGCTTTTCCCTCTTGCCCCTTAAAAACTCGCCCAGGGCCCGGTCCCAGGCCGAGCCCGCGAGATGGAGCTTGAGCGCGTCGCCGTAGAGCGCCTCGAACCCGGTGTAGCCCCGGGTCTTTAGCAGGTCATCCTCGTGGGGCTCGGTGATGAGGGTCGCGGGGCCCAGCTTGTGACTGGCCCTCGAGGTGGGCATCACCCAGAAGGTCAGGCCGCCCAACCCGTCCACGTAGTCGATGAGCTCCTGGTAGGGCCCGGTGGTGGGCCCGCTGGTATAGGGGTCGGCCCTTATGGGGGAGAGCGGCCTTTCATTGATAAGGGCCAAAAGGGAGAGCACCGCGACAAGGAGCCCGGCCCTTCTCATGCCTCCCCCTGCGCCCAGGAGGTAGAGACCGATTGCGAGCGGCAGTATGAAGATGGTGGAGGAGATCAGGTTCTCCTTGAGATTGGCCCTGGTGGGCGAGCCGTTTATCACGGGCATATTCTCTATCTCGTCGGGGTGGTCGAGCCCCAAAACGATGATCTGCTTGTTGTAGTCGAGCGCGGTGAGATTGCCCTTAAAGTAGCTCCCCCGCCAGTAGTAGTAGGCCGCGGCCTTGAGCCCTGGCACAACGAGCACGCGCTTTACCACGTAGTTTACCCTTGCCACCTCCTCGAGGTATTTTTGCGGGCCGAAGAGCTGCACCGAGGGCCGCTCCTTTCGCACCCTCAGGACGTGGCGAAAGGGGGGGAGCCCGTAGGACATGGCCACCCTGGTGTGGTCCGTGAGGAAGACGATGTCCACGCCTTTCGATTCAGCGAGCCGGGCCAGCTCCTCGATGGTGTGGTTGGAGCCTGAGACGCTGGAGTGGACGTCGGAGATCGCGTAGAGCTCCTCTGCCTTGGCGGGCGCGCCGCAAAGCATGGTGAGCGAGAAGAGCACAATGATGACGCGGCGGGTCAACATGGGGTGAGGATAAGTCCTTTGGCTTTACCGGTCAAGAAAAACGCGTTTTTTCGGGCCAATTCCGGATGCACGCGCGCCGCTGGGAAAGGCCGGCGCGGGCCAGGGGAGTACCAGGGCTAACCCCATTTAATAAGTAGTAAAAATATTAGGATTTTTCTTGAAAAAGTTCGCCAGCCGGTCAATACTGAAAAGAGTTTTTTTGTGATAAAGGTTACATGCTATTCGTCCTGTTTTGGGTTCCCTTTCGAGTAACCTGAAAGGCACAGCCTCCAGACGGGATTTCAGGTAGACATTGCGGAAAATTTTTTTAGCAAGAGGTGAATATGTTTGAGATCGTAGAGCGTGATGACCTCAGAGAGAAAGTCCACAGATTCTCCATCAGCGCAGCCCATGTCGCGAAGAAAGCAAGCCCCGGCCAGTTCGTGATCCTCATCGTTGATGAGAAGGGCGAGAGGGTTCCCTTCACCATCAGCGGCTGGGACAAGGACGCGGGCACGGTGGATTTCGTCTTCATTGTGGTGGGCTCCACAACCGCGAAGATGGCCGCGCTCAAGGAGGGCGACTCCCTGGCCCACTTCATAGGGCCCCTGGGCAAGAGAGCGGAGATCGAAGAGTTCGGCCACGTGGTCTGCATTTGCTCAGGCTACGGCATAGGCGGGATGCTCCCCATAATCCGGGCGCTCAAGGAGGAGGGAAACCGTATCACCACCATTCTCCAGGCGCCGGACGAAGACTCCCTCTTCTACAGGGAAGAGCACGCGGACCTGGCCGATGAGCTGCTTCTGGGCGTCGGCGTTGCCGGCGGCGACGGTTCCTCGGGCGCTACGGCCCTCGCGCCGCTGCACCGGCTCCTCAATACGCACAGATACGACCCCATCCACCGGGTCATCGCGATGGGCTCCATCTGCATGATGCGCCTCATCTGCCGGGCCACCAGGCCCCAGGGAATCAAGACCATGGTCCACATGGCTCCGGTGATGGTGGACGGCACCGGGATGTGCGGCGCGTGCCGCTTCCTCACCGAAGGCGGCACGAGGTTCGCGTGCATCCACGGCCCGGAGTACGACGGGCACCTGGTGAAGGGCTGGGAGGTGCTCATGGCCAGAAGGTGCACCTATGCCGACGGTTCGGTGAAGCAGGCCGGGTTCGTCTGCCGAAGCTGTGCCCAGTGGTAGGAACATTGTTAGGGAGTTTTAGATATGGCTGACAAGAAGAAGAAAGACGTGACCGACGAGGCCCTGGACGCGGCTGAAAAGGCCAAGAAAAAGAAAAAGAAAAAGAAGAAGATAGACGTGACCGACGAAACCCTGGACGCGGCTGAAAAGGTCAAGAAAAAGAAGAAGAAAAAGAAGAAAAAGATAGACCTGAACAGGGTCAAGATGCCCAAGCAGGAGCCCAAGGTCCGCGCGGGCAACTTCAACGAGGTGGCCACCGGCTACACCTGGGAGATGGCCCAGAAGGAGGCCAAGAGGTGCATCGAGTGCAAGAAGAGCAACTGCATAGCCGGCTGCCCGGTGAACATCAAGATACCCGACTTTGTCATGGCCCTCAAGAAGGGCGACATCCCGGGCGCAGCCGCGGTGCTGAAGGAAGACACCTCCCTGCCCGGGATCTGCGGCAGGGTCTGCCCCCAGGAGTCCCAGTGTGAGTTGAAGTGCACCCTGAACAAGAAGGGCGCGCCCATAGCCATAGGCAGGCTGGAGAGGTACGTCGCAGACTGGGAGCTCGCGGAAGGGGGCGCCAAGATTCCGGAGCTCGAACCCTCCACGGGCAAGAAGGTAGCGGTGGTGGGCTCCGGTCCCGCGGGCCTCACCGTGGCCGCAGACCTCGCGCTGTGGGGCCACGAGGTGGTGCTCTTCGAGGCGCTCCACGTGGCCGGCGGGGTGCTCTACTACGGGATCCCCGAGTTCCGCCTCCCCAAGGACATCGTCCAGGGAGAGGTGGAATACGTCCAGAAGCTGGGGGTGGACCTGAGGCTCGATACCATAATCGGCATCAACACCACCATAG
>JARFUL010000078.1 GCA_029289015.1 Syntrophobacteria bacterium
GTTCTTGGTTACGCCCCTGTAACCTGGAAGGTCTCCTTGAACTTCTTCACCGCTTCAATCATCCTGGCGTCGAGCTCGTCGGAGATCTCCTTCTTCTCCTCTATCTCGTCCATGTAGGCCTGGTGGTTCTTGTGGAAGTACTCGAGAAGCTCGACCTCGAACCTGATGATATCGTGCACCGGGATATCGTCAACGAGCCCCTTGGTGCCCGCGAAGATCGCGGTGACCTGCTCGGAGACCAGCATTGGCTTGTACTGGTGCTGCTTGAGCAGTTCCACGAGCCTCACACCGCGGTTGAGCTGCTGCTGGGTGGCCTTGTCGAGGTCGGAGCCGAACTTGGCAAAGGCCTCGAGCTCGCGGTACTGGGCCAGTTCGAGGCGGAGACGGCCCGCGACCTGCTTCATGGCCTTGATCTGGGCCGCGCCCCCCACCCTGGAGACCGAAAGACCCACGTTGATGGCCGGCCGGACGCCGGAGAAGAACAGGGCCGGCTCGAGGTAGATCTGGCCGTCGGTGATGGAGATCACGTTGGTGGGTATGTAGGCCGATACGTCGCCGGCCTGGGTCTCGATTATGGGCAGCGCGGTAAGAGAGCCCGCGCCCAGCTCGTCGTTGAGCTTGGCCGAGCGCTCGAGAAGCCTCGAGTGGTTGTAGAAGATGTCGCCGGGATAGGCCTCACGCGCGGGAGGACGCCTGAGCAGCAGGGATATCTGCCTGTATGACGTGGCCTGCTTGCTGAGGTCGTCGTAGATGATGAGGCAGTGGCGTTTGTCGTCCCGGTAGTACTCGCCCATCGCGGTGCCGGTGTAGGGCGCGATGTACTGGAGAGTGGCCGGGTCGGACGCGCACGCGGAGATAACGATGGTGTAGTCCATCGCGTCGTGCCGCCTGAGGATGTCGACCACCTGGGCCACGGAGGACCTCTTCTGGCCCACCGCGACGTAGATGCAGATAACGTCCTTGCCCTTCTGGTTGATGATCGCGTCCACGCCGATCGCGGTCTTGCCGATCTGGCGGTCGCCGATGATGAGCTCGCGCTGGCCCCTGCCCACGGGGGTCATCGCGTCGATGGCCTTGAGGCCCGTGTACATGGGCTCGTTCACGGGCTGGCGCTCGATGACGCCGGGCGCTATCATCTCGACCCTTCGAAACTCGTCGGTCTGGATGGGCCCCTTGCCGTCCACGGGGTTGCCCACCGAGTCGACCACGCGGCCCACCACCGCGTCGCCCACGGGCACCGACGCGATACGTCCGGTCCTCTTCACTGGGTCGCCCTCTTTGATGTGGATGTCTTCGCCCATGATCGCGACACCCACGTTGTCCTCCTCGAGGTTCAGGGCAAGTCCCAAAATCCCGCCGGGGAACTCAAGAAGCTCCATGGACATGCACTGCTCCACCCCGTAGACCCTGGCGATGCCGTCGCCTACGGAGAGCACGGTCCCGGTCTCACTCAGGTCGACCTTCTTCTCGAAGTCCTTGATCTGTTCCCGTATAATCTCGCTTATTTCTTCCGCTCTGATCTCCATTAGACCCGTTCACCCCTCTTTAAAGATTCTTTAATGTTTAAAAGCTGCTGCTTTATGCTCCCGTCCAATACCAGGTCGCCCACCTGGGCCACAACTCCGCCGATGAGGTCGGGATCGACCTCCACCTCCATCTTGACGGTGAGCCCGGTGAGCTGCTCCAGAACTTTCCTCACCGCGTCCGCGTCGTCGTCGGAAAGCTCGGCCGCGGTCCTCACCTGGGCCCTGGCTATGTTTTCCATCTCGTCAATCAATATGTAGTAGATCTCGATGATTGTCTCCAAAAGAGGAAGCCGCCTCTTTTCCATCAGCAGGAGTACGAAGCGGCTTACTATAATGGGCATATCGAGCTTTTTGACAACCTCTTCGAGGACCTTCGTCCTCTCTTTCAGGGGATATATGGGGTTCATGAGCGCATCGTTCAGCGGCTCGTTCTCCTTGAGGAGCCCCATAAAATCGGCCAGAATCTGCCCGTATTCCTTGTACCTGTCTTCTTCCTTGCCAAGGATTATGAGGGCCTTGGCATAACGCTTTGCCAGTATGCGGTTGGTCACTCTCTAAGCCTCCGCGCTCTTTTCTGAGAATTCTTTGATGAACCTCTTTTGGTCCTCTTCGGTGAAGTTCTCCTTGATCAGTTCTTCCGCGGCCTTGACGCAGAGCTCGGCCACCTCGGCCTTGAGAGACTCCTTGGCATCCTTTAGCTGCTGCTCCACCGCGAACTCGGCCTGCTGCTGGATGTGCTCCGCCTGGCGCTCCGCCTGCGCGATGATCGCGTCCTTCTCCCTCTTGCCCTCTTCCACGTACTCGTCCACGATCTTGGCCACCTCGTCCTCCAGGTTGGCCAGCTTGGCCTTGACCTCCTCGTACTGCTTCTGGGCCTCGGCCTTTTGCGCATCGAGCTCCTCGAGCTGGTTCTTGATGTTCTCGGTGCGCTCCTTGAAGAACTTCTTCGCGGGCTTCCTGAGGAGATAGACCAAAACCCCGACCAAAATAACGAAGTTCATGAACCGGTACAGGAGGTCGTACCACAAGTTCCTGCCGTGGCCCTCGGCCGCGGCCGCGTGCTCTGCCTCTCCCTCTACCGCCTCAAGGCCCTTCTTGGCTTCGTCGTGGGCCGCGTTGGTGGCAAGCGCGGTCCCGTAGGACGCGGCCAGGGCCGCAACCAAACAAAGAGCCGTCAATATCAAAAGGTTTCGACGCCTTTTAAGCAGTCGTGTCATTAGATGGACCTCCCGAGGATCTTCTCCGTGACCTCAACGGAGAAGGCTTTTACTTGCTCCGACAGCTGGGAGCGGGCCACGTCCATGTCCTTTTTGATGGCCGCGATTATATCCTTGAGCCACTGCTCGGACTTCTTGTTCTCCCCTTCGATGATCTCCCTCTCCCGGGCGTACCCCTCTTCCTTCAGCTCCTGGAGCTTCTCGTAACCATCCTTGCGGGCCCTCGCGATATTGTGCTCGAAATCGGCCAGCGCACCGGCCCTCTTCTCCTGGGACGACTCAATGTCCCCGGTGAGTCCGTCGACCTTCTCTTTACGCTCGGCTAAAATCTTCCTGATGGGTCTGTAGAGGATGGCATTAAGGATGAAAATGAGGAGTAAGAAGTTAATCATTTGCACCCAGAGGGTTATGTTGATGTCCAGCATCTGCCGGCTCCTCCTTCATAATCCTTGGTTGGGATAATGTAATAAATTACGCAAAAACCGTTTTCGCAGATCGCCTGAAACCCGGCCATTACGGTCTACGAGGCTATTCTGGAAACGGTCTCATCCCTGAATGAGGATTTTTATCACAAAGTTCTAACTGTTGCAAGAAAAAAGCAAAAAGAATCACAATTGCCCAGGAATCCGCTTATTTCCTACAAAAAATGAACTTTCTCATCCCGATGTTCAGGACCAGCCCGAGGCCCAATAAAGTGACCGTAGCGCTGGAACCTCCGAAGGATATCAGCGGTAGCGGTATGCCCACCACGGGAAGGAGCCCCAGCACCATGCCGATGTTGATGAAGACCTGCCAGAAGACCATCGCGGCCACCCCCACCGCGACGAAGGAGCCGAAGGGGTCCCTGGCCCTTCTCGCGATGTTGAGGCAGGAGATTATAAGGAGGTAGAAGAGCGCGAGGACTACCACCCCGCCCACGAAACCCCACTCCTCCGCCAACAGTGAGAAGATGAAATCGGTGTGGTGCTCGGGGAGGAACTTGAGGTGGGACTGGGTTCCCTTGAGGAAGCCCTTGCCCCAAAAGCCTCCGGAGCCCACCGCTATCTTGGACTGGATCAGGTGGTAGCCCGCGCCCAGGGGATCGCGGCCCGGGTCGAAGAGGGTGAGGATCCTCTCCTTCTGGTAGTCCTTCAGGAAGAAGAAGACTATGGGCATAAAGGAGAGCCCGAGCCCCGAAAGGAGGATGAGCGCCTGGGTGTGGACCCCCGCGAAGATCAGCATTGAGCCCGCGATGAGAAGGAACAGGAACGTGGTCCCGAGATCCGGCTGCCGGACCACCAGGGCCATGGCCGCGACAGCCAGCGCGGCCGGAACAGCCAGCTCCCTGAGCCTCAGCCCGCCCTTGGGCACCCCCTGGGCCAGGTATTTGGCGAGGAAAAATATGAGGCCCAGCTTCATGATCTCCGAGGGCTGGAACACGAGCTTTCCCAGCGCGAGCCACCTCCGGGAGCCCCCCGCGCTCCTGCCGAAGATCAAAACCGCGACCAAAAGGACAAGGCACAGCCCGAAGATCAGCGCGGACCCCCTCTCCAGGTGGCTGTAGTCGAAGAGGATGGCCACGAACAAAAGCAGGTAGCCGAACATGAGGGAGTGGACCTGGCTGTAGAACATGGCCTTCTTCACGCCCCCCACGGTGCTCAGCCCGGAGTAGAGGTTCAGGAGCCCGCTTGCGGTCAAGAGCAGCACGCAAAACAGCAGGACCCAGTCGAAGTTCTGTATCAGCCTGCGGTCTATCATGTCTTCTCTTTGGCGCGTCTGGTCTTGAGGTATGCCTTGAGCACCTCGCGAACCACCGGCGCGGCCGCGGTCCCGCCGTGGCCGCCGTGCTCTATTACGCAGGCCACCACCACCTCCGGGCTCTCCGCGGGCCCGTAGGCCACGAACAGGGCGTGGTCCCTCATCTCGAAGCTAACCTCCTCGTCCCCCTCCTCGGACACGCCACTCACCACCTGCGCGGTACCGGTCTTGCCCGCGACGGTGAACCCCGGTATCCGGGCCCTCCATCCCGTGCCCCTCAGGCCGTTCACCACCCCCACCAGGGCATCCCTCATGAAAGTGAGGGTCTTCTCGGAGATGCCCAGCGGCCTGGAAGGCACCACGGGCATAACCTCCTCGCCTCCCCTGGGCGAGTATACCTTGGACACCACCCTCGGCCTCACCACCCGCCCGGTGGCCAGGGCCCCGCACATCACCGCGATCTGGATGGGGGTTGTGAGCACGAATCCCTGGCCGATGCCGGTGTTCAGGGTCTCCCCCTTCATCCAGGGGGTCCCGAACCTCCTGAGCTTCCAGCTCTTCGTGGGCACAAGCCCGGGGGCCTCCTTGGCCAGGGGGAAGCCGGTGGGCTCTCCCAGGCCGAACTTCCTCGCGTACTGCGCGATCGCGTCCACGCCCAGGTCTTCGGCCAGCCGGTAGAAGTAGACGTCGCAGGACTGGACTATGGCCTGGCGGAGGTTCATCCTTCCGTGGCCCTTCTTGCGCCAGCACCTGTAGACCCTTCTCCCCAGCCTGTACTCCCCGGTGCACACCGTGCTCCTCTGGGGGGTGGCCACCCCGAGCTCCAGGGCCGCGGCCGCGATAACAACCTTGAAGACCGAGCCCGGCGGATACTGGCCCTGGACCGCCCTGTTCTGGAGAGGATGGCTCTTGTCGTTGATCAGGCTCTTCCACTCCTCAGGGGAGAACCCTCTCACGAACTTCTCCTGGTCAAAGGTGGGCCCGGACGCGAGCGCGAGGATGTCCCCGTTGTTCACGTCCATCGCGACCACCGCGCCGTACTTTCCGGCCAGCGCCTGTTGCGCGGTCTTCTGGAGCTTGGAGTCCAGGGTGAGATACACGTCCTTTCCGGGCACCGGATCCACCGAGGAGAGCACCTTCCTCCTTCTGCCCGCGGCGTCCACCTCTTTCTGGACCCCGCCCCGTATCCCCCTGAGCATGGGCTCCATGAACCTCTCCGCCCCGGACTTGCCCACCAGCTCCCCCACCTTGTAGGAGTCGAACATGTCGGTGTCGAGCTCGGACTCGCTCACCTCGCCCAGGTACCCCAGAAGGTGCGACGCGAACTTGCCCTGGGGATAGCTCCTCTTGGGCTCGGTCATGACCACCACCCCGGGAAGCTCGTACCGGCGGGTCTCCACCATGACCATCTCCTCCCAGTCCATGTAGGGGTGTATGACCACGGGGAGGAACCTCGGGAGCCCCCGCTTCTTGGCACTGGCCAGTTTATCGAGGATCTCCGTCTCATCCAGGCCCACCAGCCCGGAAAGGGTCTTGGCCACCGCTTTGGGGTCCTTCACGTCTTCGGGGATAATGGCCAGGTTGAACGCGGCCCAGTTGCCCACCAGGAGCTCACCGTAGCGGTTCAGGATGAGCCCCCTGGGCGGGGGGATGTCGTCGAACCGGATGCGGTTGTTCTCCGAGAGGAACGCGAATTCGCCGCCCCGGTTTATCTGGAGGTCCCAGAGCCTGAGCAAGAGAATGAAGAAGACCACGGCCAAAATGGTGGCTATGCGGCTGTACTTCCGCTTCTGCTCCTCCAGCTCTCCGGCTCCGAATAGATCAAAGGGCTTCATCGCTACCCACCCAGACCCTCCAGGGGACGGAACTTCTCGTATAGGTAGTACATGAGGAGTCCCCCCAGGCCGAGAAGGGCCGCCTGGGAGAAGACCCAAAATATGTTCGGGGGCAGAAACACCCGCCACCCCACCACGTCCCTGGCCATGACCATGCCCTCGCCCAGGCCCAGGACGAGGAGTATTCCCCCCATCCTGAGGGGGGTGTTGAGCTCCAGCCTCCTGTTCACGCTTCTCACCACCCACCCCGAGGCCCAGTAGTAGATCATGTGGGTTCCGAAGGGCACGTTGGACACGGTGTCCGAGAGCGCGCCGAGGAAGAGCGCGATGAAGGTCGCGGGACCCGGCGGCTTCAGCGCCGCGACAAAGACGGATATGAGAAGAAGCCAGTCCGCCTTGAGAAAGACCGGCATGTACCGGGCCAGAACAGTGGTCTCGATGAGAAGAGCCACAACCCCCACAGCCGCGGTGGCAAGGTAGAAAACCATTGAATCAGAACCCTTCCAGTTCCTTGGGGTTCCCCATAAAGACCAGCACCTCCTCCAGCCTGGCCAGGTCGACCCTGGGCTCCACCTTCACCCTCTTGAAGAGCCTGGCCCTGCGTTTGTCCGCCTCCACCACCCGGCCTATGATTATCCCCTTGGGAAATATCCCGCCCAACGCGGAGGTCACCACCAGGTCGCCCTTCTCAACGTTGAGGGTCTGCTCCACGTATTTCAGCTCCAGCTCCCCCCCGCCGGAGCCCACCACCAGGCCCCGGGCCCGGGTGCGCTGGACCACCCCTCCCACCGCGGAGTTGGGGTCCGTGATGAGAAGGACCTTGGAGTAGTTGGACGAGACCTTCACCACCCTGCCCACCACCCCGGCCGCGGAGACCACCCCCACGCCGGGCCTGATCCCCTGGTCTGAGCCCTTGTTTATCACCGCGGTCCTGATCCACGCGGAGGGGTCTATGGCCATGACTTCCGCGGGCACGGTGGCAAAGGGGTAGCGGCTCTTGAAGTCTAAAAGGCGGCGGAGGCGGTCGTTGGCCATCTCAAGCTCCTTGAGACGGCTCTTGTCCTCCTCGGTCCCGGCCAGCTCCTCCTTGAGGCGCTGGTTCTCGTCCTTGAGCTGCACCAGGTGGATATAGCGGTCCCACACGCCGAGGACAAAGTCGCTGGTTGAGTTGATGAGTCTCTGGAAGGGGCCGGTGGCCTCCACCACCGCCTTCTCGGCAAGGGTCATCTCCCCGGGCCCTCCCGTGTATAAAAGGAGCAGGACCACAAGGGCGATAAGTATGACAAGGCCCAGATAGGGCCTGGAAGTAAGCCTCCTCACGGACGACCCCCGATACGGGACCTTTGGGTTGCGAAGCGGTGTGAGGGCCTAGTTCATCACCTCTTTGAGGACGTCCAGGTTTTCCAGGGCCTTGCCCGCGCCCAGGACCACGGTGGACAGCGCGTCCTCCGTGATGGTGATGGGAAGACCGGTCTCCTCGTGAAGCCTGTCGTCGAGCCCTTTCAAAAGAGCCCCTCCGCCGGTGATGACTATGCCTTTGTCAACGATGTCCGCGGCAAGCTCCGGCGGGGTATGCTCCAGAGCCGACTTGACCGTCTCCACGATGGCTTCGACCTGCTCCGCGATGGCCTCCCGGATCTCGTCCGAGTTTATCTCGATAATCTTGGGGATGCCTGAAACCAGATCCCTGCCTTTTATCTCCATCGTCTCCGTATTACTGGAGGGATAGGCGTTCCCCAGGATAATCTTTATCCGCTCGCTGGTGGCCTCGCCTATGAGGAGGCTGTAGCGGCGCTTGATGTACTGGAGTATGGCCTCGTCCATCTTGTCGCCGGCCACCCTCACCGACTGGCTGTAGACGATCCCCGCGAGGGAGATCACCGCGACCTCGGTGGTGCCGCCGCCTATGTCCAACACCATGTTGGAGGTGGGCTCCGTGATGGGAAGCCCCGCGCCTATGGCCGCGGCCATGGGCTCCTCGATGAGGTAGACCTCCCTCGCGCCCGCGGACTCGGCGGACTCCCTCACCGCCCTCCTCTCCACCTGGGTGATGCCCGAAGGAATGGAGATGACGATCCTCGGCCTCATGAGGCCCTTTCTGTTGTGGGCCTGGCGGATAAAGTGCCTGAGCATCGCTTCGGTGACCTCAAAGTCGGCGATGACCCCGTCCTTCATGGGCCGGATCGCGACGATGGAGCCGGGGGTGCGCCCCAGCATCATCTTGGCCTCTGTGCCCACCGCGAGGATCTTGTTGCCTCCCCTGGCGTTCTTCCTGACCGCCACCACCGAGGGCTCAGTCAGAACGATCCCCTTGCCCTTCACGTAGACCAGGGTGTTCGCGGTGCCGAGGTCTATGGCCAGGTCGTTGGAGAACCAGCCTATTATTGTGTCCAGAACCATATAATATATTCTCCGGTCCCGCGCCGAGAGGGGGGACCTGCTGATAGCCTGTGTTATCTATCATAGACTAAGGATATATTGATATCAAAATCAATAATAAAATCAATAAATAAAAATTATCGGAAACCAAAAGCCCCAAACTTTTCATACCTGAAAGCCGGCAATTGAGGACCCTGATTGCCGTATATCGGTAAAAATAACGTTATACCAACAGGTTATATTGCCAAGGCCCAGGCATCACCCCCCTTCCCGGCCCCATGCCGAATGCTTTGCCGAAACATGCGGGTGACGCGAGGCTAAAAGGGGGCCCCGCTATTTTTTTTCAGGGCAAACACCCCCGGTCCCCCAAACCGGCCCTCTCCTCTACCCGTGGCGCCTTTCAAACTCCCCCATGAAGGAGACCAGGGCCCTAACCGCGTCCGGCCCCACCGCGTTGTAGAGCGAGGCCCGAAGCCCGCCCACGGACCGGTGGCCCTTCAGGCCCCCCATCCCTTCCCCGGCCGCGTCCTCTATGAACTTGGCCTCAAGCTCCTCCGTGGGGAGCCGGAAGGTGACGTTCATCTTGGAGCGGCTGTCCTCCCTGGCCGTGCCCCGGTAGAAACCGCTCTGGTCTATGGCCTGGTAGAGGAGCCTGGCCTTCTCGTTGTTGACCTTCTCAACCGCGGCCACGCCGCCCGCGGACTCTATCCACTTGAAGACCAGGTTCGCGAAATAGATCGCGAAGGCCGGAGGGGTGTTGAACAGGGAGTTCTTGGCCACGTAAGTAGAGTAGCGGAGCATGGTGGGCAGAGTCTCCGGGGACCTCTTGGCCAGGTCGTCCCGGATAATCACCAGGGTGACCCCTGCCGGCCCTATGTTCTTCTGGGCCCCCGCGTAGATGAGCCCGAAGGGTGCGGGGTCGAAGACTCTGGAGAGGATGTCCGAGGACATGTCCGCGGCTATGGGCGCGCCGCGGGTATCGGGGAATGAGTGATACTGGGTGCCCTTTATGGTGTTGTTGGAGGTGATGTGCACGTAGGCCGGGTTTGGGCTGAAGTTGAACTCCTTCGGGATGTAGGTGAAGTTCTCGTCCTCCGATGACGCGGCCACGTTGACGGACTTCCCCAGTATCCGGGCCTCCGCGATGGCCTTGGTGGACCAGGTCCCGGTGTTGATGTAGTCCGCGGTCTCGCCCTCGCGGATGAGATTCATGGGCGCGTAGAAGAACTGGGACGACGCGCCGCCGGTCATGAAGACAACGTGGTAGTCGTCGGTGAGCCCCATGAGGGACTTCACCCTGGCCACCGCTTGGGCCATGATCTCGTCGAACTCTTTGGAGCGGTGGCTTATCTCCAGAACGGACATGCCGGTGGAGCGGTAGTTGAGCAGCTCTTCCCTGGCCTCCTTGAGCACCTCAAGGGGCAGCGCGGACGGGCCTGGGTTGAAGTTGAACACGCGCTCTTTCATGTTGGACTCGTCCTTTCACTGAGTTGGGCTCTTGGGGATATTCAGTCTTTTTAGCATCATCAAAGCCCGGATGTAAAGACCCTATTCCGGTCTACGGGCAAGTCCGCGGCCACGGGGGAAACTACCTGCTCCAGTAGACCTTCACGCTGGTATCGTCCTCAGCATACTGAAGCTCGTAGTCGCCCTTGTACGCGCGGAAGAGCGCCTCGCCCATCCGCCGGGCGATGTGGACTCCGGTGGTGGTCACCACCAGCTTGCCCTCCTCGTCTGAAATAGCCACGATCCTCTCGAGGGGGTGCTCCTCCTTCTCGGCCTTTCCGATGTTCTTTATCAGGTTGATTATCTCTTTACGGTGCACCTTGAAAAAGTCTCCGCGGATCTCAACGTAGCCCGCGGGGTTTCCGTCCTCCACGCGCCTGCACGCGGGACACTGAGCGTCCTTTACCTCCTCTGCGGTGGTCTCCCAGGTCCATCGGCCCTCCAGCACCACAGCCCCGCAATCAGTGCACCGGGTGTTGTTCGGGAGCTTGACACGCTCCTCGTAGATGTCGTGGCGGGCCTCCTTTATCAACTTGTCCCTTCTTCTGCCCAGTTCTCTGCCCATTCTCTGGACTCCTTTCGAGAAGGTTATGAGATTTGACCGGGCGGCGTCGGAGCCGTCCCTCTCTAGATAAAATTTACCACTTTTGGAGCAAGATTGGACAATTTTCGGGTTCCGCCCGCGATGGCTCACAGGCTTTTGGCCGGATTCTGCCGAAGGGAACCATCTGCCTCTATGCAGGGCCGTCAGACAGGCGGCCGTCCGCGGCGTATACTATATCAAAAGGGGGCCCTCGACCCCCTTTGCCCTGGTCCGGATTTACTTGATGCTACTCGATGCAGACCTTGCGCACGTTGACCATGTCGGTGTCGCCCTTGAGCACCTTGTAGATGCCGTCCTGCTTCAGGGTGCGCATGCCCTCGTTCATGGCCTGGACCCTGATCTCCTCCACGTGGGCCCTCTCCACGATGAGCTCCTTTAAGGTCTTGGTGCCGTTGAGGAACTCATGGAGGCCGGTCCGGCCGCGGTAGCCGGTGTCGTTGCACTTCACGCATCCCTTGTGCTTCCAGAGCTTGAAGTCGTCGTTGTACTCAACCCCCACTTCGGGCCAGTTCTCGAGCCCGTAATCCTCCGCGACCTGCTGGTACTCTTCCTGGGTGGGGTGGTAGGGCTCCTTGCAGTCCGGGCAGAGGGTGCGAACGAGACGCTGGGCCAATATGCCCAGGAGCGCGTCCGCGAAGTTGAGCGGGTTCATGCCCATGTCTATGAGCCTGGTGATGGTCTCGGGCGCGGAGTTGGTGTGCAGGGTGGAGAGCACCAGGTGACCGGTGAGGGACGCCTCGATCCCGATGTGCGCGGTCTCCTCGTCACGCATCTCACCCACCATTATGATGTCCGGGTCTGCGCGGAGGAAGGAGCGCATGGCCGCGGCAAAGGTGTAGCCTATCTTCGCGTAGGTCTGCACCTGCCTGAGGCGGTACTGGGTTATCTCCACCGGGTCCTCCGCGGTCCAGATCTTGCGGTCCGGGACGTTGAGGTAGCCCATTATGGAGTGGAGCGTGGTGGTCTTACCGGAGCCGGTGGGCCCCACCACCAGGAGAATGCCGTAGGGCTTGTCTATGCTCTCCAAGAGGCCGTCGAGGTTCCTGGGCGAGAAGTTCATCTTCTCCAGCGGCATGGGCTTGCCCGCCGCGAGGATACGCATGACCACGTCCTCGTTGTTGCCCGCGGTGGGGGTCACCTCCACCCTGAGCTCCACGTCCCGGTTGCCGTACTTCATCTTTATCTTGCCGGACTGGGGCAGCCTGCGCTCCGAGATGTCCAGCTTGGACATGATCTTGATGCGGTTCACCACCGCCCTGGAATGGGTGGCAGGCACATCGAGGTACTTGAAGCACTCGCCGTCCCTGCGGAACCTCACCTCCGTGGGCTGCTTGCCGAAGTAGGGCTCTATGTGGATGTCCGACACGCCCATGTCATAGCCGTCCTTGATTACCCTGGTGACCAGCTTCACCACAGTGGGCGCGTCCTCGTTGAGCATGTCGTCGTCCGCGGAGTCCATGTCGTGCGCGAACTCCATCGCGCCGTCGTCCAGCTCGTCGATGAACTCGTCGATGGACGAGGTGGACTCGGTAGGCCGCCCGCCCACGGAGAACTCGATGAACTGGACAATATCTTCTCTGAGGCCCACCACGAACCTCACCTTCTCGGCCAGCCCCGCGGCCCGGATGCCCCTGAGCTTCTCGGGGTCTGAAGGGTCGTCGGTGATGATGACGATCTCGTCCCCCTCCCTGTTGAAGGGCACCCAGAAGTTCTTCATCAAAAACTTGATGTTCAGCCCCTGGAGCAGGCTGGTGGGGATCATCACGGTGTCGGAGTACTCCACGAACTCGGTGTCGTAGTGCCGGGCCAGGGACTCGCCCAGGGACGCCTTGTCGACCCCGAAATCGTTGATCAGCACATAGCTCACGTCGCTCCTTATGGGGCTTCTCTCTTCGCGAGCCCTCTTGATTGCCTTGTCGAGGTCATCCTGGCTTATGACGTGCTCCGCGATCAGAAGGTCGTACTTGGTGGGCTTCCTCGCGATCCGGTTCTGGTTGTAGAACGCGACGGCCAGACCCTTGGCCACCTTTTCCAGGAGCCTCTCGTCCTCCTCGTTGAAGGACTGGCCGTTCTGCTTGTTGATGAGCTGAACCACGCCCTGGAGGTACTTGTCCTTTATGAGGAGCGGCATCGCGAGGACCGACTTGGTGCGGAACCCCGACTTCTGGTCCCAGGAGCTGTCGAACTGGATGCCGGGATACCTCTCGTTGAGCTCGCTCTCGTCGTACACGTCGATCACGTTCACCGTCTTGCCGGTGACCGCCGCGAAGCCGGCTATGGAGGACTTGTTTACCGGCACCCTGATCTCCGCCAGCCCCTCGCCGGTCTTGACCTTGGAGTATATCTCCTTGGTGGTGGGCTCCACCGCGTAGACCGTGATCCTTTCGCCCTCGAAGATATCGAGGATCTGGTCCTTCAGGGTGAGGAGAATCTCGTCGATGTTCTCCGCCTGGTTCAGCGTCAGGGAGAGCTCGTTGATCTTCTCCTCCCTTTCGTATAGTTCCTGGAAATTTTTGTCTTCGGCCATAGCTACACTCCCACGTCAAATCCTATGTGTTTAACGTGTTAAGAATATCATTTTTTATCTATTATACCAAAAGTCTCTTCGGAATCCACAATTTCCCTCGCCCACCCCGGCCGCGGGGAAATTCATTTTAGCAAATGGTCTTTGCCTGGCGGCGATTTTTGTGGTAACTAGGTATCATCTCTTGGACCAGCGAGCTATCCGGAGGCCCCTGATGAAAAACCCCAAGGAGCGGCGCAGGCACCCGCGCTTCCAGGCTGTCCTGCAGGTCAACTACGGTGAAGACGCGTTCGCGCTGGATGCCGCGTCCACGGATACCGCGTCCATGGGCGGGCTCTTCATCATCACCGAGCACCCCCTGCCC
>JARFUL010000079.1 GCA_029289015.1 Syntrophobacteria bacterium
GTTCAACCAGGTCAGGGAGGTGGTGGACGACAGGGAGCCCCCCACCTACTTTGAGATAGTCACCGCGATGGCGCTCAAGTACTTCGCGGACCAAAAGGTGGACTGGGCCGTGGTGGAGGTGGGGATGGGAGGGCGCCTGGACGCGACCAACGTGGTGGACCCCACGGTGTCTGCGATCACCACCATCGGGCTTGAGCACAAGGAATACCTGGGCTCCACCCTAGCGGCCATCGCGAGGGAAAAGGCCGGCATAATAAAGGCCGGGGTGCCCGTGGTAACCGGGGTCAAAAAGCCCAAGCCCCTGGCCGTGATCAAGACCAGGTCCCAGATGGTGGGCGCGCCCCTGATGATGCAGGGGATAGATTTCCGCTCGGTCCCCCGCAAGGGCGGAACCCTGGACTACTTCGGCTCAGGGGTCGACTTCAGGGGGCTCAACCTCGCGCTCAAGGGCCGGCACCAGAGGTTCAACGCGGGGCTCGCGCTGGGGGTTCTGGAGAATCTGTGGCTCAGGGGGCTAATCTCCCTGAACGAGACCGCGGTCCGCAGGGGGCTTTCAGCGGTCAGTTGGCCGGGAAGGCTGGAGATGGTCATGAAGAAGCCCCCCATGGTCCTGGACGGCGCGCACAACCCCGACGCGGCCGCCGCGCTCAAAATCGCGGTGATAAGCGAGTTCCCCCACCGGCGGCTCATCACGGTTCTGGGGGTGATGTCGGACAAGGACGGAGGGGGAATCGCAAAGAGGCTCGCGCCCATAAGCCACCGGCTGATACTGACCCGCACCGCATACGAGCGCGGGATGAGCCCCGAGAAGCTCCTGGAGCACCTGACTGATTTCAACGGCGAAGCGGAGGCCATAAGCGACCTCGGGGAGGCCCTGGCCAGGGCCAGGAAGCTGGCCAGAGAAGGAGACCTCATCCTGGTCACCGGGTCCTTGTACCTGGTGGGGGAGGTGAAGGAGATACTGGCAAGACAGGGGTTGATCTAGCCCAAAGACAAGAGGCGGACGTTAGATCTCTTTGCCTGAGTTGGTCGCCGCCCCTTTTTTTTATTGCAAGTTCGCCTGAAGGTTTGCTCAATGCGGTCAGCCGCCCCGAAGCGTGGTTTCTACATAGCTATCCTTATGCTGTTGGGCCTTCTCGTTACCCCCTGTATGGCCCAGGAGAAGCCCTCCGCGAAGATAAGGGCGAAGCAGGGGCCCTGGTCCATCCAAGCGGCCCGCCTCATCCACGACAAGAGCAGGGATGTCTACGAGGCCACCGGCGGCGTGGTCATCTCCTCCAGGGACAAGTCCATCCGCTCGGAGAGGATAATCTACAACATAAAGACCCAGATAATCGAGCTTCCCGAAGAGTTCGTGTTCAGCTACGGCAGGGACTATATCCAGGGAAAGAGCGCGAAGATCGACCTCAAGGACGAGACCGGCTGGGTCAAGGAAGGCCGGGTCTTTATCAAGGAGAACAACCTCAGCGTAAAGGGCAAAAGGCTGGAAAAGACCGGCCCCTTCTCCTTCAAGGCCGAGGACGCCGAGTTTACCACCTGCGACCTCGAAGACCCGGACTGGTCTATCTCATGCTCCAAGGTGGACGTAACCTACGAGGGCTACGGGCTGGCCAAGTCGGTGGTTTTTCGCGCGAAGGGTGTTCCCGTGTTCTACACCCCGATTTTCCCCTTCCCGGCCAAAAAGAGGAGGCAGTCCGGATTCCTGCTCCCCGACCTGGGCCATACCACCCTCGGCGGCTACGAGGTTGACCTGCCCCTCTACTGGTCCCCCAGGGAGGACTTCGACGCGACGGTATACACCCACTACATGTCCGAGCGGGGCGTGATGGAGGGTCTGGAGGCCAGGTACTTCTCCACCGAGCGCATCAAGGGTATGTGGAGGGTGGACTACCTGGACGACGGTCTTTCGCGAAAGGATAGGATAGACGCCGGCTTCAGGGCCGAAAAGCGCAACCGGTGGTGGCTGAAGGCCAAGAACGACTTCACCCTTCCCGGAGCCGTGGAAGGGAGGCTCGACCTGGACCTGGTCTCGGACCGGGACTACCTGGGGGAGTTCAAGTCCGGGTTCTCCAGCTTCGACAGGGTGGAGAAGAGCCTGGAGGAGTTCATGAACCGGGGCTTTGTCAACGACAAGAACTCCTTGACCCGGGAGTCCATCCTGGGCCTTACCAGGGCCTTCGACACCGTGCTGGTGACCGGGGAGACGCGCTACGTCCAGGACCTAGACCTGGCCAGGGACGAGACCACCCTGAGCAGGCTGCCCAAGATCGAGGCCTCGGCCATCAAGCAGAAGCTCTTCGGCTCCCCCCTGTACTGGAAGGGCGACGCGTCCTACACCTACTTCTACAGGAGAGAAGGGACCCGCGGCCACCGGATGGACCTCTACCCCAGGTTTTCCCTGCCCTTCAGGGTGAGCTACCTCGACCTGGAGCCCTCCGCGGGGGCCAGGGAGACGTTCTACTACCTCGACGCGTACGGCGAGCGCCCGGGCTCGGACATCCGGGACCGGCGCGCGCACACGAGGGAGATCTACGACCTCGCGGCCGAGGCCTTCACCCGGTTCTACAGGATCTATGAGCCCCGGAGTGCAGGCGTAGAGAAGCTCAGGCACGAGGTAAAGCCCTTTGTCAAGGCCAAGTACGTGCCCTACGTGAACCAGCGCAAGAACCCGCGCTTCGACCAGGAAGACCGCATGGCCCGCGATACCACCCTGACCTACGGCATCACCAGCAACCTTCTCGCGAAATACCTGGAAGGCCGAAGCGAAGACTACTCCTACTTCAACCCCCTGAGATTCACCCTGGAGCAGACCTACGACTTCAACGAGGCGGAGCGCAACTCGGAGCTGTGGCGCGGCAAGCAGTCCTTCTCGGACGTGAGGCTCCAGGCCGAGCTCAACTTCCCCCGCTACCTCGAGGTGGAGTACGAGGCAGCCTTCTCCCCCTACGAATACCGGGTCACCAAGAACGAGCTCTTGCTCAACCTGAGCGACAAAAGAGGCGACGCGCTCAAACTGGACTACCGCTACCTGGCAAAGACCGAGAAGGAGAAGTTCCTCGACCGGCTCCTAAAGCCCGCCAAGCTTCCCGTGAGCAACTCCGACGAGGAGGTGGGGGCCGCGCTCACCGTGGCGCTCAGCCCCTCGATGTTCGTGGACATCGAAAAGAACTACTCCATCTCCAAGGGCCAGTCCCTCAAGACCGGGGCCAAGCTGAGGCTCAAGGCCAAGTGCTGGTCCCTGACCTTCGGCTGGGAGGAGGAGCCCGGAGACCGGCGGTTCGCGGTGACCTTCACCCTGGAGGGGCTCGGCGGCTTCTAACCCGCCCGGATGATCCGGCCGGATGATCCGGTACAGAAGCGCCTACCTCCCGATATAGGCGGACCGCTGCTCGTAGAAGTAGCCCCCGGAGAAGGCCAGCACCGAAAGAGTGAGAAACGCGATCCCCGCGAGGTGGGGGGCAGGCCGCGCGAACGCGATGTCAATCGCCAAAAACGTGCCCCCGAACCTCATGACCCACCTGATGAGCTTCAGCATCAACGATGAATCGCCCCTCCGGGATAGAGAGAGGTTGTCGAGCCCCAAAACCGCGAACTGGGCCGAGACTATGGCCGCAACCATGAGGAGCTTCAGGGGTCTCGGGTCGCCGGTGGCCAGGCTCGCCGCGGGGATGAGCGCTAGGGTCATATCGAAGAGCGCGGCTAGAGAGCGCCAGGGAAGCCCCCGTGCTATGCGGGCCTCGCTCAAGGACCTGAAGTAAGCGGTGAAATACCCGATACCCGAGGCCAGGGTGAAGATAAGGACCACCACCATATAGACAAACACCGTGGTCTGCCGCCCGAAGAGCGCGCCCACGAAGAACCCGAAGCCGGTAAGCCCGAACGCGGCCAGGAACCTGGTGGAGTGGCGCCGTATCATGAGATACCAGAGCCCGCTCCCTGCGGCCGTTGCCGCCCACGCGGCCAGGAGAAGGTAGAAGAGGAGGGGAGCGTCTTGAACCGTGGAGACCACCACGATGTAGGCCGCGCCGGTCATCTGGACCGTGGTCTTGTAGCGGGCCAGCTCCGAGACCTTCACCTCGCCCCCCGCGGTGCCCAGCACCGCCCTAAGCTGGGAGACCGAGAACTCCCGGATGAGAAGAAGGATTACCATCCAAAGGGGAACGATCCCGAGCTCCACGAAGCTCAGATAGAGCGCGGTGATGAATATCTTGTCCGCAATGGGATCCATGAGCTTGCCCAGGACCGTGATCCCGTCTCTTCGCGCGAGCATCCCGTCTATGAAGTCGGTGGTGGCAAGTAGGCTGAACACAACCACCGCGGCCACCCTGGACGCGGGGCCTCCGAAGAGCATATAGCAGGGGATGGGGATAAGGGAGATGCGGGCCAGGGTTATGATGTTTGCGGTTATACGCACGATGGATATCTTCCGCCCGGAGGTGTGATATTGACAGCGTTAAGCCTACCAAAG
>JARFUL010000080.1 GCA_029289015.1 Syntrophobacteria bacterium
GTAGGTGGCCTGGTAGCTGGTGATGTACTGGTCGTGGTTCAGGTTCCAGGTGAACGCGTCGGATTGGTCGTATTTGGACTGGATGAACAGGACCCTCGCCAGGGGTCTCAGGAGCTTGTGCTTGTAGAGGGGAACGGCCAGCCAGGTGAAGTAGTAGATGAACCTCCTGGGAAGGGGGCGAAAGAGCCTTCTCAACAGATCAATGAGCCTTATCTTCATGCGTGCCCAGGGGCTCTCGGGGGTCATGTACATGGAGCCCACGAAAAAGCCCCCGGGCTTGGTGACCTTTGCCAGCTCCTTTATGGTCCTGGGCGGGTCCTCGGTGTGCTGGAGCACTTGGCGGGCCAGCACCAGGTCGAAGAACCCGTGTTCAAAGGGGGGGAGCGCGATGTCGCCCCGGATGAGATGGATTCCTTCGAACTCCGGCCTGAAGAGCATGGCCTCGATCGCGGCGGAAAGGTCCATTGCAAAGAGTTGGCAGCCCAGCCTGTTGAGGATCAGGGAGTGCCGCCCGTTGCCCGCGCCCGCGTCCAAGACCATCTTATTTGGGAACCACTCTTTAGGCACGTGCCACTCGGAGAACTCCAGGTCCAAAAAGTCGTCGTCGTAGTAGCGGGTCTCAAGGTTGAGCCTCTCGCAGGTCCACTGGAAACCCCAGAGCTCCACCGTGTCCAAATCCTGGTGGGGGTGGCCCTGGGGGAGCATCAGGGGGATGAAGTTCGCTACCCGGTAGGTCTCGGGGCAGGTAAGGCACTCGAGGAGCCCCTCCTTTATCTCGCGTCTGGCCTCTTTTTTCGAGGTAAGGCTCACGCGGCCGCGGCACACGGGGCACCTGAGATATTCAAGGAGCCCGGCCCTCATCTTCGCGCGGCCCCCATGACCTCTTGGGCCACCTGCGCGGGAAGGAGCTTTTCCACCTTTGAGGAGGCCAGGGCCGAGAGCGCTTCGGCCGCGGGGGATGAGCCCACCGCGGCCCTCGGGTCGAGGTAGATGTTGAGGAAGAAGCCGGGGTTGGCCTGGGCAAGCCCGAGGAGCGAGCTGACGCACCCCAAGAGGTCCTCGTCCCGGTGGTCCCTGTCCGGGGCCTCCAGGAAGTGCCAGGAGTCGAAGGGGGAGAAGGGGTGCTCGGGGCAGGTGGTGATGGGGAGCTCCACCAGGCCGCCCGCAACCGCGGGGGTCGCCCTGAGGTGGGGCGAGAACTCGTGGGTGGAGCTGGAGCAGTACAGGTAGCCCATCTCCTTGAGAAAGGGGTAGAGCTCTAGAAGCTGGGCCCTCCTCAGGGTGGAGAAATGGGCCCCCCGAAACCCCCTGGGCTCCACCCCCAGGGACCGGGCTATGGAATCGTGGCCCATCCTCACCTCTCTCTTTTGGCCCTCAAGGTCCATCTCTGAGAGGAAGTTGCACGAGTAGAGCTGCCCCGCGTCGTCCTCGGGGCAGTGGTTGAGAAAGCCGTGGTTGATCACCTCGTGGCCCCCCGCCGCGATGAGCCGGTGCTCGTCTGGATACCTCTCTGCCCACTCCCCCACCACCGCGAACCCCGCGGCCAGCCCGCGCGTCGCGAGAAGGTCCATCAGCTCGGGCAGGGCCTCTACGTCGTAGACCGAATCCACGTCGAAGATGAGCACCGCGACGGACCGGCCCAGGAGGCCCGAAACGTGGTTTTTGATTATAAACCCCGTTCTCGCGAGCCGGTAACTGACGTAGCGTGCGTATTTCCTCAAACGGGCCTTCAAAAAACCTGCCTTTTCACCGGGCCGCGCTCAGCCCTTTTTCGCGACCACCAGGTAGGAGACGCAAAACTTCCTCACCCAGCGCCAGGGCAGGCGCATGAGAAGGGTCAGAATTCCGTCCATGCCCGGCACGTGGCTGATTATACCCCCGCCCCGCCCAAAAAAGAAGAAGACTATGGGGTTGTAGCCCGCGGCCTCCTCCACGCTGAACCCCCTCTTTTCAAGCTCGCGCACCACGAGGGA
>JARFUL010000081.1 GCA_029289015.1 Syntrophobacteria bacterium
TTGACTTTGGTCCCTTCCGATTTTATAAAAAAAGACTTTGTAGCGCGGTGAAAACCGGGCTAGCATCATTACTTGGGCACGGGATGGTTTCAGCCTTCGGGCTGGATTGTTGCGGATTGAGGAAGGTTTATGGCTGATAAATACCGGTCCATACGGGGCATGGCCGACATCCTGCCGGGGGAGGCGAAGCTCTGGCAGAGGGTGGAGGCCGCGGCGCGCCGGGTGTTCGAGCTCTACGGCTTCAGGGAGATAAGGGTTCCGCTCCTCGAGCCCACGGAGCTCTTCGCCAGGTCCATAGGCGAGACCACCGACATAGTGGAGAAGGAGATGTACACCTTCTCCGTCGGGACCTCCGGCCCCTACACGCTTAGGCCCGAGGCCACCGCGGGGGTGGTGAGGAGCTATATCCAGCACCGGCTCCACCTGGACCCCGCGGCGAGGAAGCTCTACACCCTCGGGCCCATGTTCCGCCACGAGAGGCCCCAGAAGGGGCGCTACAGGCAGTTCCACCAGGTAAACGCGGAGATGTTCGGCTACCCGGGGCCCAGGGCGGACGGCGAGCTCATCGTGATGCTGATGTCCCTCCTCGGGGAGCTCGAGGTCCCGGACGCGAGGCTCCATCTCAATACGCTGGGCTGCCCCGAGTGCCGCCCGGATTTCAAAGAGGAGCTGGCCCGGTTTCTCAAGGCCAGGGCCAAGGAGCTCTGCAAGGACTGCCGCCGCCGCGCAAAGAGCAATCCTTTGAGGGTCTTCGACTGCAAGAAGGAGACCTGCCAGGCCATTTTAAAGGGCGCGCCCACGGTGCTGGACATGATGTGCCCCGGGTGCAGGGACCACTTCGAGGGGGTGAAGTCCATCCTTGAGAAAGCGGGGATAGGCTACCGGCTCGACCCCTACCTGGTCCGCGGCCTCGACTACTACACCCGCACCGCGTTCGAGGTGAAGACCGATATGTTGGGCGCGCAGGACGCGCTGGGCGGCGGCGGGCGCTACGACCTTCTCGTCAAGGAGCTGGGCGGGCCGTCCACCCCCGCGGTGGGCTTCGCGCTGGGGGTGGAGAGGCTGATTCTGTTGCTTAAGAAGGCGGTGAAGGAGGAAGCACCTGGCCTCTCCGTATACCTGGCGCTCCTGGGCGACGACGCGTGGGACGCGGGGTTCGAGCTGGCACGCGGGCTGAGGCGGGAAGGGATAGACTGCGAGGTTCCCCTCGACGCGAGGAGCCTCAAGAGCCAGCTGAGGTACGCGGACAAGCTGGGAGCGAGATACGTGTTCATTCTCGGGGAAGAGGAGCTCTCCCGGGGGGCCGGAACCCTGAAGGAGATGGCCACGGGCCTTCAGGAGGACGTCCGCGTCGAGGACCTAGTGGATTTTATCAAGAAGAGGCTCTAGGGCCTCTGTAGGATAAGGAGCACGGATAGAGTGGAACCTTTGGGCGATTGGCGCAGGACCCACTGGCTGGGCGAGCTGAGGCCCCATCACGTGGGCGAGGAGACGGTCCTCATGGGCTGGGTGAAGTCCCGGCGGGACCACGGAGGGGTGGTCTTCTGCGACCTGAGGGACCGCACCGGGGTCGCGCAGGTGGTCTTCGACCCCGCGTCCTCCCCCGAATCCCACGAGAAGGTGAAGCAGGTGCGCACCGAGTGGGTCCTCGCGGTGAAGGGCAGGGTGCGCAGGAGGGGCGAGGGGCTGGAGAACCCCAACCTGGCCACCGGAGAGATCGAGGTGCTCACCCACGAGGTGAAGGTCCTCAACCGCTCGGACACGCCGCCGTTTCCCATTGAGGACGAGACCGAGGCCTCGGACCAGGTCCGCCTCACCCACCGGCACCTCGACCTGAGAAGGCCCAAGATGTACCGCAACCTCTATCTCAGGCACCGGGCCGCGCACTTTGTCCGGTCCTTTCTCGCGTCGGAGGGGTTCCTCGACCTCGAGACCCCGTTTTTGACGCTCTCCACCCCCGAGGGCGCCAGAGACTACCTCGTGCCCAGCCGGATGAACCCCGGGAGGTTCTACGCGCTGCCCCAGTCGCCCCAGATATTCAAGCAGCTCTTCATGATCAGCGGGTTCGAGCGCTACTTCCAGGTGGTGAGGTGCTTCAGGGACGAGGACCTTCGCGCGGACCGCCAGCCGGAGTTCACCCAAATCGACCTCGAGATGTCCTTCGCGGGGGAGGAGGACGTGATGTCCCTCACCGAGAGGCTCATCGCGGGGCTCTTCCAGGAGGTTCTGGGAGCAAAGGTGGACCTGCCCATACCCAGGCTGACCTTTGACCACGCGATGGACACCTACGGCACCGACTCCCCGGACGTGGGGTTCGGGCTCGAAATACGGGACCTCACCGACATCGCGGCCAAGACGAAGCTCAAGGTCTTCTCCCAGGCGGCGGGGTCCGGCGGCAGGGTGAAGGGGATCGCCGCGCCCGGATCGGACCTCACCCGGAGCCAGCTCGACGGCCTGGTGGGGTTCGCGCAGGACGAGGGCGCCAAGGGGCTCGCGTGGGTGAGGCTCGGGCCCGACGGCTGGAAATCCCCCATCGCGAAGTTCTTCTCCGACGAAGAGAAGGGGGCCATTGAAGAGGCCCTCAACGCGAATCAGGGAGACACGCTCTTCTTCGTGGCCGATACGAGGGCCACCGCGAACCACGTTTTGGGCAAGGTGCGCCTCAGGCTCAAGGAGCTCCTGGGAATCGAGCCCGAGGCCCGCTTCAACTTCGTGTGGCTCCACAGGTTTCCCCTCATGGAATACGACCCGGACGAGAAGAGGTTCGTCGCGCTGCACCACCCCTTCACCGCTCCCCTGGAGGAGGACGAGGAGCTCCTCGACGACGCGCCGGAAAGAGTGCGCTCCAGGGCCTACGACCTGGTGCTCAACGGCACGGAGATAGGCGGCGGCTCCATACGCATCCACCGGCGTGAGATGCAGACCAGGGTGTTCAAGGCCCTGGGGCTCCCGGATGAAGAGGTCCGGGAGAGGTTCGGGTTCTTCCTCGACGCGCTGGACCAGGGCGCTCCTCCCCACGGGGGCATCGCGCTGGGCTTCGACAGGCTCGTGGCCCTGATGGTGGGCGCGGACTCCATCCGGGAGGTCATACCCTTCCCCAAGACCCAGCGGGCCACCTGCCTGCTCACCGGCGCGCCGGCCGAGGTGGACCTGGAGCAGCTTCTGGAGCTCGGCCTCAAGCTCGATCTCTAGCCCCTGTGGGGTTAGGGTTTGACCCGTTTCGTTGTTCTGTTAGATTTATTCTAGGGACGGGCCCGTTGCCCGGGCCCAATCTGTGTTATATTTCAACCGTCGGGCGGGCCGGCACGGGCCAAGAGGGAAAGGGGCCGACACATTCCCCTTTTCAGGCCGAATAAAAGTATTTGAGGAGAAGCTCAATGGCCAGATGGAACAGAGGTCGAAAGCTCTTTGATCACACGCACACCGAGTTTTGGAGGCACCGGCTCATAGATGTTGAGGAGCCCAACCTCCAGCGGGAGATATTCCCCTACGACCGGGTGCCGCTCATAGACTTCGACCACAGGCACCTCTACCCGGACCCTGCGGAGGACATATTCATCACGGACACCACGTTCAGGGACGGGCAGCAGGCCAGGCCGCCCCTCAAGCCGGAGCAGATCGCGCGGCTCTTCGAACTCCTCCACCGGCTCGGCGGCAAGTCGGGGCTCATCCGCCAGTCCGAGTTCTTTCTCTACTCCGACAGGGACCGCACCGCGGTGGAGCTCTGCCTGGAGAAGGGCTACAAGCACCCGGAGGTTACCGGCTGGATAAGGGCCAATGAAGGCGACCTGGAGTTGGTCTCGTCCATGGGGCTGAGGGAGACGGGCATCCTCACCTCGGTGTCGGACTACCACATCTTCTTCA
>JARFUL010000082.1 GCA_029289015.1 Syntrophobacteria bacterium
CCAAAGCAAAGGAGCATCATTCGGCTTTAGCTTGGCCGCCAGAGAGAAAGCTACGCCTAGAACAAATGAGATATTCCGAAGAAACAATAAATCTACCCCTCTTCCTTCTCCCCCTTCCTCGCCTTGTTCACCTGGTTGGCCGCCGCGCTGAACATTATCGCGACCCCCACCAGCGCGAGGCCCCAGCCCTGGCCCACCATGATCCTTTTGACCCCCAGGACGGTGATGAGTATTCCCATGAGAAACGCGGGTATCGCGAGCCACATCGGCATGGTCTAGTCCTCCAGGATAGCCGTTATGCTGAGCCGGTCTTCTTTGAGACCCTTATTTTTGCAAAAAAGGGAGTTCACACTGACAAGGAGGGTGTTCAATGTGTCCAAGTTCAGGACAACCTCCTCGGGGAGTTGCTCAATTGACACACCACTGAAGTTTTTGGGGCACACCCCCCGGACCGGCCGCCCCTCGTCCCAGGCCTCCCAGACGAGCCCCTGGGTGCGGCAGATTATGGGCCGGAACTGGTAGAGAAGGCAGCGGTCCCGGTGAATCGCGGGGCAAAGGCCGGCTTTGGGGTCGAGGTTCGAGATGTTTTCCCGCAGCGCGGCCAACTCTCCGGTGTCGAGCCTCCCCACCGCTTCGGCCAGAAATGCGATCTCAACGGGCAGGAGGGTAAGCGCGGCCCGGCAGCAGTCTATGCAGCCAGGCCCGCAGTTCACCTCGTCTGGATAGCGGCCTGCCACCCTGGAAAAAAAGCCGTCCACCTTTTTGAGGAGGCGTCTATAGTCGGCAAAGGAGTTCATTCCAGCCATACCTAACAGCACAGTAAGAGGTATGACAAGGAATTTCTGACACACGGGCCCTTAAGGCCGCTAGTTTAGTGGCTTTTGGGGAGATGCGAATCGCTTCTACGCCTGAGTGCTGTGCTCAACTGGAGCGCGCGCTGGATGGCTATACCCTGGCCCTGCTTCTTCTCTTCTTAGCGGGCCCGGCCTCCCTGAGCTCCATGATCTTGCACCCGAAGGGGCGGATGATCCTGCCCACGTCCCACAGCGGCCTCTTGGGGTCGATCAGGAGGTCTTTAATGGAGCGCCATCTCTTGTCGGTGTAGTAGGTGCAGTCCTGACCTTCGTTGAAGGCCTCGCAGTGAAACTGGCTCACGTAGTCGCGATACTTTTTACAGTACATAATCTTCATGACTCAATCCCACTACCCTATCTACAGTATATATTGAATATTAATAAATCGGTATGGTTATATATTTGGTCCAAGTTAAAAATCTGCTGATAGTTTGTCATATTCTCATAGGTTGGTATAAAAATCATCCATATCCTTACATTACCAATAAAAATAATTGCATTATTGGTGCCAGAATGGGCCTGGATGTTATTATTATGAAAAATATCATCAGTGTCCAAGACATTTGGTGTTGTCGGCCAGAGTCCATTAAATGGCTTGAATATTCCAAAGAGGTTCCAGAGCCATCCGGCGCGGCCCCTTAACGCGAAAGTGGCGACGCGCAAAAACCCCTTTATTTACTAGGGAATCCTCAGGCTAGCGGCTTTTCGCGCTCAGGTGATTCAGGAGCCCTCCATCGAGGAGTATCTCAAGCTCCCTTGGACCCGCGTCCATATTGAGCAGGTAGGACTCATTTTTGGTGAGATTGGAAACCTCGATGTCCAGGTCCTCAGCAAGACGCTTTTTGACGCCGGGAAGCTCAATTTTGTCACCCGCGTCGAGTTTTTCGTAATCTTCTCTAAACCTGAAGGTAAGGGGAAGGATACCGAAATTGATCAGGTTGGCCCGGTGGATGCGCGCGAAGGAGAGCGCGAGCACCGCCTTGACCCCGAGGTGCATGGGCGCAAGCGCGGCGTGCTCCCGGGAGCTCCCCTGGCCGTAGTTCTCCCCCGCGACCACGAACCCGCCCTCAAGCTCCTCGCACCTCTCAGGGAAGGAGGGGTCCAGCCCTTGGAACACGAACCTGCAGATCGCGGGCACGTTGGACCTCAGCGGCAGCACCTTCGCGCCCGCGGGCATGATGTGGTCCGTGCTCACGTGGTGGCCCACCTTGATGAGCACCTCACCGGCCAGGTTCTCGGGGAGGGGCTCCTTTAGGGGCAGGGGCTGGATGTTGGGCCCCCGGATCACCTCCACCCCGGCCCCGTCCAGGGGCGGGAATATCAGCATGGAGTCGTCCCTGGGGAAGGTCTCGGGCGTCTCGATTTCCGGGAAGTCCCCCAGGGAGCGGGGGTCGGTGACGCGGCCCGTGAGCGCGGTGGCCGCGGCGGTCTCGGGGCTTGTCAGGAAGACCCTGTCGTCCCTGGTGCCGGACCGGCCGGGGAAGTTGCGGTTGAAGGTCCGAACCGAGGCTATGCCCGTCGCGGGCGCAGACCCCATGCCTATGCACCCGTTGCACGCGGGCTCAAGGAGCCTGGCCCCTGCCCCGATGATCTCCCCGAGCCTGCCGGAATCGGCCAGCATCATCACCACCTGCCTGGAGCCCGGGGAGATGGAGAGCGACACGTCCGGATGCACAGAGCCGCCCCTCAGCACCTCGGCCACTACGCTCAGGTCCCTAAACGAGGAGTTGGTGCACGACCCTATGGCCACCTGGCGGACCTCTTCTCCCTCTACATCGGCCACGTTTACCACGTTGTCCGGGCTTGAGGGAAGGGCCACCAGGGGCGCGATCTCGCTGAGGTCTATCTCCATGACCTCGTGGTAGTCCGCGTCCTCGTCCGCGGCCAGGTGCTCAACCCCGGTGTTGCGGCCCTGGCGGTTCAGCCAGTCGAGGGTCATTTCGTCCGCGGGGAAGATGGAGCTGGTCGCGCCGGTCTCCGCGCCCATGTTCGCTATGGTGGCCCGCTCGGGAACGGAGAGGTTCGCCGCGCCGGGGCCGAAGTATTCCAGGATCGAGCCCACGCCGCCCTTCACCCCGATCCTCCTCAGGACTTCCAGGATGACGTCCTTGGCCGAGACCCAGGGACCCAGCCTCCCGCTGAGATAGATGCCCATGACCCTGGGGCAGGTCAGGGTGTAGGGGTTTCCGGCCATGGCCGCGGCAACGGACAGCCCCCCCACGCCCAGGGCCAGCATTCCCAGGCCGCCCGCGGTGGGGGTGTGGCTGTCTGAGCCGATGAGGGTCTTCCCGGGCAGGCCGAACCTCTCGAGGTGCACCTGGTGGCAGATGCCGTTGCCGGGCTTGGAGAAGACGATGCCGAAGCGCGCGGCCGCAGACTTGAGATATATGTGGTCGTCCATGTTCTCGAACCCGATCTGGAGCGTGTTGTGGTCCACGTAGCTCACCGCGAGCTCCACCTCGACCCTGTCCTTCTTGAGGGCCTCGAACTCGAGCATCGTGAGGGTGCCGGTCGCGTCCTGGGTGAGGGTCTGGTCGATCCTTATCTCTATCTCTGCGCCGGGCCCGAGCTTTCCTGAAACCAGGTGCGCTTCTAGTATCTTGTAGGCCAGGGGAAGTCCCATGGGTCTCCTCCGGGAAGGTGTCATGCTTACAGTATCATAATCATATACCAAGCCGTAGCCTGAGGCCAGTTTCCTACCACATCCCCGCGGCATTCTCAAGGGTCCATCGGGTCATTTTCGCACCCCCGGGAAGGGTCCCTCACCCCGCGCCCCTTCAGCTTGGGACCCGGGCCCCATTCGCCAAAGGGTCGTTTACACCGGCCCCTTAATATGATAATAATCCATCCGTTGAACCCTATATACGTTCGGAGAGGTGAGATGGCCCAGAATTACGACCCCCAAGCGGTTGAAGAGAAGTGGCAGAAGAGTTGGGAGGAGAGCCGCGCGTTCAGCGCGGACGCGGACCCTTCCCGAGAGAAGTACTACGTCTTGGAGATGTTCCCTTACCCCTCGGGCCGCATCCACATGGGGCACGTGCGCAACTACGCGATAGGCGACGTGGTGGCCCGCATCAAGATGATGGGGGGGGTAAACGTGCTCCATCCCATGGGCTGGGACGCGTTCGGCATGCCCGCTGAGAACGCGGCGATCGCGGCGGGCGTCCACCCGGCCAAGTGGACCTACGAGAACATAGAGTACATGAAGAAGCAGCTCAAGAGGCTCGGCTTCTCCTACGACTGGGACAAGGAGCTGGCCACCTGCGACCCGGAGTACTACCGGTGGGAGCAGCTCATATTCCTCAAGATGCTTGAGAAGGGGCTCGCGTACCGCAGGGAGTCCTACGTAAACTGGTGCGAGCCCTGCCAGACCGTTCTGGCCAACGAGCAGGTGGTGGCAGGCGGCTGCTGGCGGTGCGACACCCCGGTCTCCCAGAAGTCCATGGAGCAGTGGTTCTTCAAGATCACCGCATACGTTGAGGACCTGCTCACGAGCCTGGACGGGCTTCCCGGCTGGCCCGAGAGGGTTTTGGCCATGCAAAAGAACTGGATAGGCATCTCCGTGGGCGCGGAGGTGGACTTCCCCATCGCGGAAGGCACGGGCGCGATACGGGTCTTCACCACCAGGCAGGACACGCTCTTCGGCGCGACCTTCATGTCTTTGGCCGCGGAGCATCCCCTTGCCGTCGAGCTCTCAAGAGGCACGGACCAGGAGGACGCGGTCCGGGAGTTCATACGCAGGACCATGCAGATCGACCGGACCGAGCGCACCGCGGACCTTCTGGAGAAGGAGGGGGTCTTCACCGGCTCCTTTTGCATCAACCCCATGACCAAGGAGCAGATCCCCGTGTTCGTTGCCAACTTCGTGTTGATGGAGTACGGCACCGGCGCGGTGATGGCGGTGCCGGCCCACGACCAGAGGGACTTCGAGTTCGCGAAGAGGTACGACCTGTCCATCAGGGTGGTGATAAACCCAAAGGACCGCGAGCTCAGCGAAGAGACCATGACCGAGGCCTTCGAGGAGTACGGGGTGCTCACGGAGTCCGGGCAGTTCACCGGCATGACCAGCGAGGACGCGAGGGAAAAGATAAACGAGTATTTGAAGGAGACCGGCCAGGGGGAAGGTGCAATCACCTACCGGCTCAGGGACTGGGGCATATCCCGGCAGCGCTACTGGGGCGCGCCCATCCCAGTGGTCTACTGCGAGGGCTGCGGCGCGGTGCCCGTAAAGGAAGAAGACCTTCCCGTGGTCCTGCCCCTCGACGTCAGGATAGACGAGGCTGGCCGCTCGCCCCTGCCCAAGCTCGAGGAGTTCGTGAATACCACGTGTCCAAAGTGCTCCGGCCCCGCGAGGAGAGAGACGGACACCATGGACACCTTTGTGGATTCCTCGTGGTACTTCGCCAGGTTCGCGTGCCCCCGCTACGACCAGGGACCCCTCGAGAAGGAGAGGGTGGACTACTGGATGGCGGTGGACCAGTACATCGGCGGCATAGAGCACGCGGTGCTGCATCTTCTGTACTCCCGGTTCTACACCAAGGTGCTCAAGGACTTCGGGATCCTCAAGGTAAACGAGCCCTTCACCAACCTTTTGACCCAGGGGATGGTCACCAAGGAGACCTACACCTGCCCCAAGCACCGCTGGCTCTTCCCGGACGAAGTGAAGGCCGCCAAAGACGGCTCCTTCTCCTGCAATATCTGCGGCAGCCCGGTGGAGACGGGCCGCATTGAGAAGATGTCCAAGTCCAAGAAGAACGTGGTGGACCCGGACGACATGGTGAAAAAGTTCGGCGCGGACACGGTCCGGTTCTTCTGCCTGTCCGACGTGCCCCCGGAGAAGGACCTGGAGTGGACCGACGCGGGGGTGGACGCCGCGTTCAGGTTTCTCTCCCGCGTCCACCGGTTCGTCACCTCAGAGGACCGGTTGAGGGGGGTTGAGGCCCACCCCTTCTCCATGCCCAGGACCGACGCGGCAAGATCCGCGTACCGGGAGATGAACTCCCTTCTGAAAAGGGCCAACGACGACTTCGAGAGGTTTCACTTCAACACCGCGCTGGCCAGAGCCAGGGAGCTCTTCACCCTCACCGCGAGGTTCGCTGAGCAGATTCCCGCTGAGAACGAGGCCGAGGAGCTGGCAGTGCTCAAGCTTCTGGCAGAGACCTTCGCGATTCTCATCTACCCCGCGGTGCCCCACCTGGGGGAGGAGCTCTGGCAGTCCCTGGGCCACACCGAGTCTCTGGTGCGGCACCCGTGGCTCCAGCCGGACCCCGGGGCCCTGGTGGCCGAGGAGGTGGAGCTCGTGGTGCAGGTGAACGGCAAGCTCAGGGGCAAGATAACGGTCCCCGCGGACGCGGCTGAGGACGAGGTGCGCGAAAAGGCCCTCGCGGACGAGCGGGTGAGCCGGTTCGTGGGGGGCAAGCCCGTGAAGAAGACCATCGTGGTGCCGGGCAGGCTGGTGAACCTGGTGATATGATGGCGAAGAGGCCCGCGATAATTATTGTGGCGGCTTTAGCGCTCACGCTCTTCGGGTGCGGCTACTCCTTTGTGGGCACGGTGAAGAAGATGCCCGAGGGGATCTCCACCGTTGCAGTAAAGTCCTTCACCACCGCCACTTCTGAGATCGGGGTGGAGCGGATCTTCACCGAGGCCCTGATCAAAGAGTTCTCCGACAGGAAGTCCCCGCCGCTCGTCTCGGTGAAGGAGGCGGACGGCTTGATAGAGGGCAGGATCACGGGGCTCTCGGTGGAGGAGATCTTTCACTCGGGGGTCCGGGTGACGAGCCAGGCCCGGCTCACCGTGACCCTCTCCGTGACCCTGAAGAGGAAGGCCGACGGCAGGGTCATCTGGCGGAACAAGAACCTGGTCCAGAGGGAGGACTACCCGGTGACCGGCGACCCCGCGGGCCAGCAGAGCAATCGCAGGGAGGCCTTTTCCAGCGCGTCCGAAAAGCTGGCAGAGACCATCTACCTCGGAATCTTCTCCGGGTTCTGAGGGCGCGGGTCCCATGATGGAGCTGAGCCCCGATAAGTATATAAAGGAGCTGAGCCGCTCCCCGAGGCCGCTCTATATCCTTCTGGGCGCGTCCGAATATCTCATTGAGAAGGACGGAATAGAGCCCCTCCTCGAGACCCTTTCGCCCCCGGATACCCGCGACTTCAACCTGGAGATCCTGGACGGCGCGGACCAGAACGCGGAAAGGATCGTCAACGCGGCCGAGACGTTCCCGGTCATGGCCCAAAGAAGGGTGGTGGTGGTCAAGAGGGCCCACCTCATGAGCCCCCAGGGCTGGAAGGTGCTGGCCGGGCTCTTCGAGAACCCCCCCAAGTCCGCGACCGTCGCGTTCGCGTTTGCCGGAGCCAAGAAAGAGCTGCCCAAACCCCTGCTCAAGGCGGCCCGGGAGGCCGCGCTGGTGACCTTCGGCTCCCTCAAGGGGAGGTCCGCGGCCAGGTGGCTCAAGGAGCGCGCGCAACAGAGGGGAAAGAGGCTCACCCAGGAGGCCGCGGAGTTGATCCTCCTTCTCGTGGGGGAGAGGCCGTCCCTCATGGCCGAGGAGCTTGAGAAGTGCCTCATGTTCGCGGGGGAAAAAGAGTCCGTGGGCGCCCAGGAGGTGGAGGCGGTGGTGGGGGACGTCAGGCTCCACGACGTGTTCGAGCTCACCAGGCTGGTGGCCCAGAGGGACGGAGCGGGTGCGGTGGATGTGCTGAGAAGGCTCGTGATGGCCGGCGAGGAGCCCACGGCCATGCTGGGGCTGCTCACGTGGCAGCTCAGGATGATCTGGCTCGCGAGGGAGCACCTGGATAATAGGGTCACCAGAGAGGAGCTCGGCTCCCTCATCAGGCCGTCGTGGAAGGTCAAGGAGTATCTCAGGCAGGCCGAGGGGTTCACCCTTGAGGAGCTGGCCGAGGGCTTCGGCACTCTCTTGTGCGCGGAAATGGCCCTCAAATCCACCACCATCCCCCCGGCCCAGGTTCTGGAGAGCGCGGTGCTCAGGCTCTGCAGGTCTGCGTCATAAAAAAACACCCCCGCGCTCTGGGGGGCGTTTCACCCGTATTTTTTCGTGCCGCGGGCTAGGAGGCCACGGAGAGCCGGTGGACCTTTGAGGAGAGCCTGGATATCTTCCGGGACGCGGTGTTCTTATGAATGACCCCTTTGGACGCGGCCCTGTCTATGGTGACGGTGGCCTTTTTCAGGGCCTTCTCGGCCCCTTCCACGTCTTTGGCCTCCACCATTGCCAGGACCTCTTTGGTCATGTTCTTTATCCGGGTCTTTACCGCCCGGTTTCTAGCCCGCCTTTTGAGGCCCTGCTGGTGTCTTTTTTATCGCTGACCTGTGTGTTGCCAAGGAAAGACCTCCCTCACTTGATATTGTGCGTTTTGAAAAACTTCTTTTAACCTCTTAGAAAACCTTCTGTCAAGGGAAAAGAACCGTTTTGAACCCCCACAATGCCTTTTCATGGGATATAATTTAAAATATCGGGGACTTTCGACCCTTTATTCCGGTCCCAGGCTCGGGAGTTGCCAAGGCTCTTTGCAATCAAAAATCCGCGCCCGCCGAAGGTCCACACACCCAAGCCCGTGTTACCGCGAAACAGGTAAGGACCACTACATCCAAAGGCTCCGGTTGCTCCTTAACACCATTAATTGAAATGGATTTTTTGAGTCTTGACAATGTCTGAGTTGTCGATATATAGTTTTGTGAATTTTTTACCTGGCATAGCCCAAGGCCCTTTATGCTGGACAAAGAGACCAGGAAAATCCTGGAGCAGCTCTCCATAGTGTCCCAGTTCGGGCTCACCATGGTGGGGTCAGTGGGGTTGGGCCTCTTTATAGGCTACTACCTCGACAAGTGGCTCGGCACCGGGGGAATCTTTCTGGTGGTGTTCATATTTCTGGGAGTCATCGGCGGAGGCCACACGGTCTACCGCCAGATAAAGGAGCTTGAAAGGAATGACGAAGAGCCCCGTCCCTAGCATCACGCCCGAACTCTTGGACGGGGTGAGGTCCTTTCATCTCGATATTATCAGAAAAGCCCTCCTTATGTGCGCTGCTCCCGCGTTATTACTGCTCCTTTTAGGGCTGAGGCCCGAGGCTCGGGGCCTGGCACTGGGAGCGCTTTTTGCTACCGCGGAGTTCAGGCTCTCGGGCGTCTTTTCCCTCAGGCAGTTCAAAGGAGGCAAGGGGTCCAGGAGGTTTCTCTCCGTTACCCTCAGGTTCGCGTTTCTTGCCGTGCTCTTCATCGTGGCCATAAAATGGGAGGCCGTGAGCCTTGCCACTACGGTTGCCGGAGTCTTCAGCATAAAGGCGATACTTTACTTTGAGTACTTAATAAGAAGGAGGGGAGACTCGCTGGGCACCTCCTCCTTGAACAAAAAGGGGTAAAGCACGAAGGGGTCTCGCAGCGGCGATGGAAAACATCGGGATGATACAGCAGCTCGTCTTCATGGTAGGCGGCACCAAGCTCAAGTTCAACGTGGTTACCATCATCATGACCTGGGTGGTGATGGCTGTCTGCCTGCTCTTCGCGTGGGCGGCTACAAAGGAAGCGGCCGAGGTTCCAAGGTCGTGGCAGACACTGGCAGAGGCCCTTTACAGTGCGTTCAAAGGTATAGTGAGGGAAGCCTTGGGAGAGGTCTACGGTGAGAGATACCTCCCCCTGATCCTCGCGCTCTTCATCTTTTTGTGCCTGTGCAACTGGATCGGGGTGATCCCCTTCCTCCACGAGCCCACCAAGGACCTTAACACGCCGCTCTGCCTCGGCATCCTGGGCTTCTTTATTGCCCACGGGACAGCCATCAAGGTGAAGGGGCTGGGAAGATACATCAAGGGATACTTCGAGCCCATGTGGTTCATCATGCCGCTCAACCTGGTGGGAGAGCTGGCAAAGGTGGTCTCCATATCGTTCAGGCTGTTTGGAAACATCGTTGGCGGGTCCATCATCATCATTATTGTCAACCATCTTGTATACTCCCTCTTTTTTCCGCCGTTTCTCAACCTGTTTTTCGGACTGTTCGTGGGCACGGTACAGGCCTTCGTGTTCACCATGCTCACCCTGGTTTACATATCAGTGCAGATAAGGTAGCGAAAAGGAACAGCAGATAAGGTTTCAAACAAAGGGTATTTTTGAGTATGCACGCTAGGTGCTGAAGGAGGATTCGGTTATGGCGGTAGAGATAGGAGGTACTGAAATCGTAAGGGCGGCTGCACTCCTCGGCGCAGGATTCGCGATGGGAGTGGGCTCCATAGGTCCGGCCCTGGCAGAGGGTTTTATCGGGGTCAAGGCCGTTGAGGCCATAGGCAAAAACCCCGGTGAGGCCGGTCTTTTGACCCGGACCATGCTGGTGGGCCAGGCGGTGTCTGAGTCCACGGGGATATACTCGCTGGTGGTGGCCCTTCAGCTCATCTTCGTTGCCTAAGGAGGGAAGTTGGAGCTCACCCCTCTAGTAAAGCTGGCAGCGTTTTCTGGCGCGGCCGTGTCCATGGGGCTCGGGTCCATAGGTGCCGCGATTGGAGAGGGTATTGTCGCGGCTAAGGCCGAGGAGGGAATGGTGCGCCAGCCGGGAATTGCGGACGAGATCTTCCGCACCATGCTGGTGGGCCAGGCTGTGGCGGAGTCAACGGGCATCTACTCACTGGTTGTGGCCATGTTGCTCCTGTTTCAGGATTTTTCCACTGTAACTCTACTAGACATACCAGCGTTCCTGGCCGCGGGGTTCTGCATGGGGCTCGGCGCGATGGGCCCCGGCCTGGGAGAGGGCTTCGTCGCGGCCAAGGCCTGCGAGTCCATCGCGCGCAACCCCGAGACCTCGCCGGTGATCATCCGGACCATGCTGGTGGGCCAGGCGGTAACCGAGTCCACCGGCGTCTACGCGCTCGTGGTGGCGCTCCTGCTCATCTTTGTGGCGTGACGGAAGCTTGGAGGTGAGACTTGCTGGAGGTTAACAAGGCACTCATTGAGCTGAACGGCACCATGGCCGTACAGGTCATAAACTTCCTCATCCTGGTATGGCTCATGAACCGGCTTCTCGTAAAGCCCATAGGCAGGGTCATAACGAAGCGGGAGGGAAGGATCTCCAACTGGTTTAAAGAGGCCGCGAGCCACAACGCCGAGACCACCGAGATGCTCGAGGACTACAACCGCGTGATCGAGTCCACCGCGCGTGAGGTGAGCGCCCGCCAGGAGGAAAAGAGGGAGAAGGTCAAGGAGGAGGTGACCCGGGAGGTCTCCGCGACCTCCGACAGGGCCGCGAAACTGGTCTCGGAAGCGGAGGAGAACCTGAAGAGAGAGGTAGCCAGGGTGCGCGAGGAACTCAGGGGCCAGGCGGACCACCTGGCCATTGAGGTGGTCTCCAAGGTCCTGGGGAGGGCGGCCTCTTGAGCCGGGCCGTAAAAATAACCCTGATGGGGCTTGCCCTCGGCCTTGCGCTGATAGGGCTAGACCCTCTTCCCGCGTTTGCCGCGGGGATGCGCAAGTACTGGGACGTGGCGTGGTCGCTCATAAACTTCGGCATAGTGGTCTATATCCTCTACAGGCTCCTGAAAGAACCCCTCATCGCGTTCTTCGGCAAGAAGCGCCAGGAGGTGGAGAAGGGGCTGGCCGACGCCGAGACCCAGGCCGAAAGCGCCGCGCAAGAGCTGGCAGCAATGAAGACGAAGACCGCGAACGTGCAGGAAGAGCTGGACAGGATCACCGGTCTGCTTGAGGAGCGGGGCGCAGGAGACAGGGAGAAGATCGTGGCCGAGGCCGAGGCCAGGGCCCGGCAGATTGTGGAGCGGGCCGAGCTTGATGCCCAAAGAAGGCTGAGGGAGGCCACGAAAAGTCTCAAGGACGAGGTGGTGGAGCAGGCCCTTGGCCTGGCCCAGCACAGGCTCAGCGCGCTCATAACCACCCAGGACCAGGACAGGCTGGTGAAGAGCTATCTCGAGGAGATATCCCGGCTGGCCGGCTAGGGTACGCCTTTAGGATAACTACTTCAAAATACAAGATAATACCGGGGCCCCGGGCCCCCATTTTTTTGGCCTGACAGCACATCTTGGAACAATCCGGCCCCTCAATTCCCTTGTCTTGCGCCCCCAGATCTCTTAGGACCCGATAGTATCGGGTGACCACTTAGGGAGCTTCGCTCCCTTCGGGCGTATTCCCGCGTGTCCAAAGGTGCCAATCTTAAATTCCCTTGTCTTGTGCAGCCAGATGTCTTAGGATACCGCCAACATACGCACTTGTTTATAATAACCGGGAGGTTTGGTATGGAGCTTTCCGTAGTCATACCCGCATACAACGAGGAGCGGGGAGTGGCCGCGGTGGTCCTGGAGGTGAAGGACGCGCTCACCGAAGCGGGCCACACCTTCGAGGTGATCGTGGTGGACGACGGGTCCACCGACCTTACGGCCGAGCTGGCTGAAAAGGCCGGGGCCAGGGTGGTGAGCCACCCCACCAACGTGGGCTACGGCCGCGCGCTCATGACCGGCGTGGCCGCGGCAGGCTACGAGACCTTGGCCATGATGGACGCGGACGGCACCTACCCCGCGGCGGAGCTCCTGAAGCTCCTTGAATACTCGGATGACTTCGACCTGGTGGTGGGCGCGCGCACCGGAGCCCGCTACCTGGGCGGGCCGGTGAAGCAGCCCGCGAGAAGGATCTTCAAGTTTTTGGGCGAGTTCGTCACCGGGGAGAAGATCCCGGACATAAACTCGGGCATGCGGGTGTTCAAGAAGTCCATCATCGAGGGCATGAGCCACATCGTGTGCCGGGGGTTCTCCTTCACCACCACCATGACGCTCTCCATCATGAGCCAGGACTTCTTCGTCAAGTTCGTGCCCATAGCCTACCGGCCGAGGAGGGGCACGTCCCACGTGCGCTACTTCAGGGACACCCTGAGGGCCCTCCAGGTAATCGTGCAGTCCATAATCTACTTCAACCCCATAAAGGGGGCCCTGATCCTGGCCTTTTTCCCGGCTCTCTTCTCCCTCGTCTTTCTAATCTCCTTCATCATAACCGGATCACTGGTAAGTTTCGGGCTTCTTTGCCTCTCAATATTCAGCGTCCTCAACCTTGTGGCCGCAGGCATGATAATGGACGCGATCAGGATGAAGAGGTTCGGGCCTCAATGATCTACAGCCAAAAGGCCGAATCCATTGGAGTCTGGTGGTTGCTCGGCCTCTTTTTGCTGGCCGCGGGCCTGAGGCTGGGCGTGGCCGGCTATCTGGGGGTTCCCGACGCGCCGGACACCCCCTCCTACACCATCCCCGCGATGAACCTGGCCAAGGGGCTCGGCTACGTGGGCAAAGACGGCGCACCCTACCTCCACCGGTCTCCCACCTACCCGTTTTTCATGGCCGGGATATTCTACCTCTTCGGCCCCAGCCTCGTCATGGTTCAGGTCGTGCAGTCTCTGCTTGCCGGGCTGGTCTCGCCCCTTATCGCGCTCTTCACCGCGAGGAGTTTCGGCTCCGCGCGCGCGGCCAGGCTCGCGGGCCTTGTCTGGGCCGTTGACCCGGTGGCCCTGCCCGTGCCCGCGTTCATTCTCACCGAGTCCCTGGGGTCCTTTCTCGTGGCTCTCCTGCTCGTTACCGCGGTGTGGGGGCTCAGCCGCGGCTCCCGGACCCTTACGGCGTTCGCGGGCGCGCTGGCCGCGGCCCTGGCCTTCAACACCCCCGTAACCCTTCTTCTCTTCCCGGGCCTCGCGCTGGTGGGCCTTATCTTCTTGAGGCCCAAGGGGGGCCTAAGGGCGGCTTTCGCAGGGATTTTATGCTTCGGGCTCCTCTTTGCCGCGTGGCCCCTTCGCAACTACCTGGTCACGGGAAAGCCGGTGGTGGTCCGGTCCATCGGCTTCGGGTCCCTGGTCTGGAGGACCACGGAGCTCGAGTTCAACTGGCTGCCCTCCCCCTACGAAGCCGACTACCAGCGGGTCCAGGAGAGATTCGTCGAGATCACCAGGGAGGTGCCCGTGGAGGAGCAGCACTCCCACTTCCTGAATCTGGCCCTGGAGAACTTCAGGAAAGCCCCCCTCAAGGTGGCCCTGAG
>JARFUL010000083.1 GCA_029289015.1 Syntrophobacteria bacterium
GAGCCGACCCTTCCCCCCTTGGCCCTCACCAGCTCCTGGGCCTCTTCTCTGGTCATGGACTCCAGCCTGCCGGTAAACACGAAGACCCTGCCCGCTATCCCGGAGGACGGCTCCGCCTCCTTCGGGGCTTCAACCTCCAGTTCCTCCACCAGGCTGTCAAAGAGGTCCGAGTTCTTCCGGTCCCCAAAGAAGAGGGTAAGGGACTTGGCGATCTTGGGCCCCACCTCCGGGATATCCTCCAGCCTCTCGCGCTCGGGCACCAGCGCCGCGTCCTGCAGCTCCACCGCTTTGCGCAGCTCCTCGGGCGTCTTGAACCTTAGGGCCAGCACCTGGGCGATGCGCAGCCCCACGTGCCGGATGCCCAGGCTGTAGACAAACCTTGCGAGGGTGGTCTTTTTGCCCCTCTCTATGGCCCCTAGAAGGTTGTCCACCGACCTCTCCCCGAAACCGGCCAGCCCGGCCATCTCGGCCCTTCTCTCCCCAAGGGAGAAGAGGTCCGCGGGGTCCCTGATAAAGCCCTCATCCAGGAGCTTCGTTACCACCTTGTCGCCCAGCCCCTCGATATCCAGGCCCGAGCGGCTTGCAAAGTGGACTATGGTCTCCTTCACCCTTGCAGGGCACGATATGTTTGGACAGCGGGAGACCACCTCATCGGGGGTCCTTTCGGCCGCGGCGTTGCACACGGGGCATGCTTGGGGCATCTCAAAGCACGTCTCCGTGCCCTCCCGCTCCTCGGTGATGACCCTCACCACCTTGGGTATCACGTCCCCGGCCCTCTCGATGAGCACCGTGTCGCCCTCCCTTATGTCCTTGCGTTTCACCTCATCCTCGTTGTGCAGCGTGGCCCTCGTGACCGTCACCCCGGCCACCTGCACCGGCTCGAGGATCGCGACCGGGGTGAGCGCGCCGGTGCGGCCCACCTGCACCCTGATCTCCTTGACCCTGGTCCTGGCCAGGTGCGCGGGGAACTTGAACGCGACCGCCCACCTGGGGAACCTGGTGGTCGCGCCCAGCCTCTGTTGCAGGTCGAGCCTGTCCACCTTCACCACCAGCCCGTCAACCTCGTAGGGGAGCTTCTCCCTGGCCTCGAGGAGCTCCCGGTACCTGGCCGCGACCTCCTCTATGGTTGAGCACTTCTGGCGCAGGGGGTTCACAGGCAGCCCCCACTCTTGGAGCTTGGCCAGGGCCTGGGACTGGGTCTCGAACTCGAACCCCTCGACCCTCCCGACACCGTAGCAGAACACGGCCAGGGGCCGGGCCGCTGCAATCTTGGGGTCGAGCTGGCGGATGGAGCCCGCGGCCGCGTTGCGGGGGTTGGCAAAGGGGGGCTCGCCCCTCTGGTCCCTTTGTTCATTGAGCCTGGCGAAGTCGCGCTTCCTCAGGTAGACCTCGCCCCGGACCTCGAGGAGTAGAGGCGCGTCGGCTCCGGTGAGCGCGAGGGGCACCGTTCTTATGGTCCGAACATTGTGGGTGACGTCCTCCCCGGTTATGCCGTCGCCCCTGGTCGCGGCCACACTGAGGACCCTCTCCTCGTAGATGAGCTCCACCGCGAGGCCGTCCACCTTGGGCTCGGTCACGTAGTCCACCGGACCGTAATCCGCGCCGCCCGCCTCTTTGTCGAGCCGTTCATGAACCCTGCGGTCGAAGTCCCGCAGCTCCTCCTCGCTGGCCACGTTGTCGAGGCTCATCATGGGGACCGCGTGGGCCACGGTGCTGAACCCCTCCAGCGGCTCGCCCCCCACCCGCTGGGTGGGGGAGTCCGGGGTCGCGAGGCCGAAGCGGACCTCCAGCTCCGTCAGCTCCCTGAAGAGCCTGTCGTACTCCGCGTCGGATATCTCGGGCGCGTCCAGCTCGTAGTAGAGGCGGTCGTGGTGGCGAATGAGGGCCCGAAGCTCCTCAACCCGTTCCCCTGTCTTCTCGTCGGCCTTATGGGTCATTGGATGACTGCCTTGAAGGGGTGCGGCAATACCCGGGCGGCCTTTGCCCGTCATTCTCCCCTGGTCATGAGAAAGCCGGCCACCAGGCCGAAGCAGCCCGAAAGCATCACGTCCCCGAAGGGCACCGCCTGGTGATAGCCGAGCCCCCGGGCCAGCCTCCGCCTGGGCCCGGTCACCACCACCTCGCCAAAGTCGCTCACCCCGGTCATATCCCGGTGAACGGTGCAGCCGTGGCCGTGCGCGGCAAAGACCTCCTCATTGGTGAGGGTGCCGAGCCTGAACCTTTCCAGGTGGTCCGCGAGGAGCTCGGGGCTCAAAAGACCGGTGTGGTGCTCGTATATGCCGAAGACCCGCTCGTCCTTCACCAGCGCGGCCACGGTGTGGAAGTTCCCCACGTTCACCACGGTGAGCCCCCGGCTGAGCATCCCCCGGGCGTGGGTGTCCTGGAGCGCGCCCAAAACCGCGGCTGAGCTGGTGTCCATGACAAGGGCTCCGGGCAGCGTGTGCTGAACTGCGAGCATCCGGGTGAATATGGGGGGCGGCTCGAGGAAGGCCAGCTCTTTGAGGAGCCCTCCCCGGGACACGAACCCATGCCAGAAGTTGAACCTGAAGAGCCGGTTGGACCCGTTGGGCGAATAGCCGTGGTCCTGCACCGCGACCGCGAAACTCCCGGGCCACGCGAGGCCCGCGCGGGAAAATATCCCCCGGAGCGCGTCCACGTCCACATCGCCGAGGAGCACCTGGGTCGCGCCTTGGGGGGGGCTATCGGCAATCTCGACCCCCATCTCTTTCACCACGGAGAGGTTGTCGTGGATGGTGAGGGCCGCGGGCTCCGTCGCGAAGACCCTGAGGCCCGCTGCCAGGTGGGCCCGGACCGCGGCTGAGGACGGCCCCCCGCCCATGAGCCGTCCTCCCAGGAATATGTCTTTACCCTGTGAGGTGAGGCTTCTTATCTCTTGGGCCACCACGCGGGTCCGTGAGGGCAGCACCATTTTGGCGCAGCTCTCCACCTCTTTGCCATCCTCCCAAAGAAGAATGTCCGAGGTGCCGCCCCCCACGTCTATGGCCAAAACCGGGTCCATACGGCACAAATCTTAGCACGAAGCTTCCGGGCTTTTCCAATGTTAAAAGGGTAGTTGAGACACAGAAGGGGCGACCCTCCTCAAGAGCCCGGGGCCGCCCCTTGGGATGATAAATATTCTTAGAGAGCTTATCTGGCTTTGGCTACCGCCGCCTTCAGCTTGCTTCCGGCCTTGAACTTAACTACGTTGGTGGCCTTGATCTTGATTTTTTGCTTGGTCCTGGGGTTGATACCGCTCCTGGCGGCCCTCTTGGCCACGCTTAAGGTGCAAAATCCTACCAGGGTAACCTTCTCCTTTTTCTTCAGAGCCTTGGTTACCGAATCGATGAAAGCATTAAGGGCCTTTTCCGCGCTCGCCTTGGACAGGCCAGCTTCCTTGGCCATGGCCGCCACCAGCTCAGCTTTTGTCATAACGTTCCTCCTTAAAATTTATGGATTAAAATCAATCGGATAGATTCTAGGACATCCAGTTTTTGGGATATGGTTTATGAAAAGGCAATTAGACCAAATGGTTAAAAGGGGGATAGCCGACAACACCCTTAAAATAGGGGATTACCATATAATTTTCCCCCAAGTCAAGCAAAAATACCGGTTTTGGGGCCCCGCGGAGCGATTTTTTCCCCTAAAAAACGCAGCCCACAACCCAGCTCTTGAGTTGCCCGCAGCAGATAAGACTGGTATAATCCACTGGGTCTGAAACGAGTCTCCGGGGGAGCACCTCCATGGCGCGTATTGACGATTACAAAGAGGCGTTCAGGATAGCGGCCGAAAAGCTCAAGGCCGCAAACCCCCTCCACCTGGCCCGCATGGCCGGGGCCACTCTCATTGAGGACGACGAGCTTGCTCCCTGGATCGAGCTCCACTACCTGGCCAGGCCCATCAAGGTGACGGTCTCCCCGGAGGTGGAGGTGGAGGCCACCGACGAGGGCCGGGAGCTGAGCCACCCTGAAAAGGGGCTCATCCTCCACTACCTCCTCACCGCCGCGGGGGCCGAGCCCACCGGAGAACAGATCACCTTCCGGCAGGTGCCGGGGGGAATATCGTACCACGCCGCGTTTTTAAGGAGGGCGAGGGATCCCCTGATCATGGTGTTCGGGGACAGGCCCGAGAGGCTCCTCGAACTGGGCCCCATGATCGGCGGCCGGCCCGGGGATTTCGGGGACGTCTCAGTGGTGGTGAAGGCCCTGCCCCGGGTGGAGATAATCCTCGTCCTGTGGAAGGGGGACGATGAGTTCGGGCCCGAGGGGAACATCCTCTTCGACGCCAACATCACCGACTACCTGCCCTCCGAGGACATCGCGATGATCTCGGGCCAGGTGGTCTACACCCTCATGGGGCTGGACAGGGCCGTGAAGGGCTAGCCCTCTTCCCGGGCAAGGACACGAGACAGAAAGACTCGCCATGAAGATTGCAGTCTCCGGAAAGGGCGGCGTAGGCAAGACGACCCTCTCCGCCTTCCTCATCAACACCCTGGCCGAAGCGGGCCTTACGGTCCTGGCCATAGACGCGGACCCGGACGCCAACCTGGGCCAGGCCCTGGGGTTTGAGGGCGCGGACGACCTTCCTCCCATCAGCGCGATGAAGGAGCTGATCCACGAGCGCACAGAGGCCCAGCCCGGCTACGGCGGCTTCTTCAAGCTGAACCCCAAGGTGGACGACCTGCCGGAGAAGATATCCCTGAAAAAGGACAGCATACGGCTCCTGGTCATGGGAGGGATCGACTCCGGCGGCTCCGGGTGCGTCTGCCCGGAGTCGGTGTTTTTGAAGAATCTCATGAACCACCTCATCCTGGGCCGCAAGGACGCGCTGGTGATGGACATGGAGGCCGGCATAGAGCACCTGGGCCGCGGCACCGCGCAGTCGGTGGACAGGCTCATCGTGGTGGTGGAGCCGGGCAGGAGGTCCATCGCGACCGCGAAGAGGGTGAGGGAGCTGGCCCGTGAGATCGGGCTCAATAAGATCAGCATAGTGGGCAACAAGGTCCGGTCCTCAAGGGACGAGGAGTTCCTGAAAGAGAGCCTTCAGGGGTTCGACTTTCTGGGGTTCGTCCCCTACGACGAGGCGATAATCGAGGCGGACCTTGCGGGGGGCTCCCCCACTGGGCTCAAGGAGGAGACCAGCCGGGCCCTGTCCAATATAGCCGCCCAGTTCCTTACTGAGCAATCATAAGCCCTGGAGGGACCATTGGAAGACCTCAAGGACGTTCAGAGCGAGCCTGACTTTCGGGACATCTCCATAGACAAGGCCGGGGTGAAGGACATCCGCTACCCCATCGTGGTTTTGGACCGGGAAAACGGCACCCAGGCCACGGTCGCGTCCATCAACATGTTCGTGGAGCTGCCCCGCCATTTCAAGGGCACCCACATGTCCCGGTTCGTGGAGATCCTCAACGAACACCACGTGAACATCAACCTGCAGTCCTTCATAAGCGTGCTCGACACGATGATGGCCCGCCTCGACGCGGAGTCGGCCCACCTGGAGATCGAGTTCCCCTACTTCATAAAGAAGCGCTCTCCTGTTACCTCAACCCCGGGCCTGATGGAGTATTACTGCCGCATGCTCGGCTCCACCAGCGGCGACGGCAGGTACGACCAGGTCCTCGAAGTCTCCGTGCCCGTGACCACGGTGTGCCCCTGCTCCAAGGAGATAAGCAACTTCGGCGCGCACAACCAGCGGGGCTTGGTGAAGGTCGCGGTGAGGTTCAAGAGGTTCATCTGGATAGAGGACATCATCGAGATCGTGGAGGACGAGGCCTCCTGCGACGTGTTCTCCGTCTTAAAGAGGCCCGACGAGAAGTACGTCACCGAAAGGGCCTACGAGAACCCCAAGTTCGTGGAGGACATGGTGCGGGACGTGGCCAAGAGGCTCAAGGAGGACGACAACCTTACCTGGTTTTCCGTGGACGCGGAGAACTTCGAGTCCATTCACAACCACTCAGCGTACGCGCACGTTGATATAACCAGGTAGGCGAATCCCCCACCCTCAAACCAGGAGCCCGCGGCCTATCCTGGTTGGCGGCCAAGGCTCCGGATGCCGCGAAAGGGCCACGGCAAAAGGTTTGGGGATTTCCCCGGCACAAGTCATTCGATTGACACTCTTTCCAACCCTGGGCTCCAAAAGAAAATGATAGCTTTGACAACCGTCACAAAATTCATTAAGTGAATGTATTTTAACCAAGATTAAGAACATTAACGAAACGCTGCTCGAGAACTTAAGCGAGCGCGAACTCTTGGCTGAATCTTTTGGCCTGAAAATAGCCTGAAAAGCAGGGGGGAGAGATGGATGAACTGTTTTTCTTAGAGGTCCTCGTGCCTCTCTTGCACATTACCACGTTTATAGTTCTGGTCTCTGTGTGCTTCCTCTTTCACCGGGATACGCTCGGCCTTCTCCTCGCGTTTATCTTTGTCTTCGACTGGGGCAGCTACGCCAACAGGGACCTTATCTTGGAAGTGCTTAACAGCAACCCGCATTACTGGATAACCTATGTCGGGGGAGGAACCGTGCTCGTCTTTTTGGCGGGGCTGGGCGTTTGGGCTACGGTCAAGCGCAGGAAGACGGAGCAAGAACGGCTGGAAAGTGTGCGATTGCAGGGGGTCCTGGAGATGGCCGGAGCCGCATGCCACGAACTGAGCCAGCCTCTCCAGGTGATCACCGGGCTTTCCCAACTGATGGCAATGAACATTACAGAGGACCATCCGTTCTACGATAAGGTTTCAAAGATGAACGAGCAGGCCGACAGGGTAGTAGAGGTGATAAACAAGATCATGAACATCACCAAATACGAGACCCGCGATTATCTCAGCAGGCTTGGCAAAATAATCGATATTGAGAAGTCTTCGAAAGACGGGTAGACAACCTGCGCTCCCGGGGCAGCCGCCAGCGCCCGGTTTTTTGGGGGGGTTGGATACCGAGCCGGACTGATCGCCCCGCGCACGTCTCGTCATTCAAATTTTCTGCTCCAAAGCCTGTTGCCATCCTGATCCG